>CAZEIO010000081.1:0-8089 GCA_964512525.1 uncultured Halobacteriales archaeon | reverse complement strand
GGAACTCGAGGACGTCGTGGTCGTCGCGACCACCAACCGGCCGGACCTGATCGATCCCGCGCTGCTGCGGCCCGGACGGCTCGACCGGCACGTCCACGTGCCGGTGCCCGACCGCGACGCCCGTGAGGCCATCTTCGAGGTCCACACCCGCGAGAAGCCACTCGCCGACGACGTGGACCTCGCCGACCTGGCCGACCGGACCGAGGGCTACGTCGGCGCCGACATCGAGGCGGTCTGTCGCGAGGCGGCGATGGCCGCGACCCGCGAGTTCGTCGGGACCGTCAGCCCCGAGGAGATGGCCGAGTCAGTCGGCAACGTCCGCATCGGCCGCGAGCACTTCGAGCATGCTCTCGAGGAGGTCAACCCCTCCGTGACCGAAGAGGTTCGCGACCGGTACGAGGAGATAGAACAGCGGTTCGACCGCAGCGAGGGCGTGGACACCCGGGCCGAGGCCGGGCGGACCTTCCAGTAGAAGCTCCCACGCCACGGTATTCGCCTGGCGCGACGAGAGGACGCGGACGCGTCTGACGGCGCGACCGGCACAGTCGCAGGACGGCACGCCGCTACCGGTGCGGTCCTCGCTCGACGGCGAAACGTTTGTTACGCCCTGTACGCGAGTAGTAATTCGAGACCACGGTAGCTGGACCGGGTCCGGAGCCCAAACCGTGACCGAGAAGGAGGTGCCGGAGACCGGGACGCAGGTGTCCGAGCAGTCACCCGACCGCCACGGCCCCCCGGACGACGGGGTGTCAGACGCCGCCTTCAGGCAGTTGCACGAGGCCGCACGGGGTGACAGCGGGGCCGCCGACCGGCGACGGGCGCTACTGAGCGTCGTCCGGGAGGCACTCGACGCCGCGACGGCCGTCCTCGTCTCCGTGGACGACGAGACGGACCGCTGGCGCGTCGTGGACGCCGTCGGCGCCCGGCGTGTCATCGACTCCGGGGACGCCGCCGCTCTCCACGAGACGTTCTGTCGGCACACCGTCGAGGCCGACACGTACGCGCTCCCGGACGCCCGCGAGGCGGTGGACGACCTCGCCTACTGGCGACACGGCCTCGGAGCGTACCTCGGGGCACGGGTGGACATCGGCGGCGAGACGTTCGGGACGGTGGCCGTCGCCGACGCCGGCCCGCGGGAATCGTTCGACGACCGAGAGGTGTCGCTCGTGCGGGCGGCGGCGAGTGTCGTCGCGGCCGACCCCGAACTCGCCGCGGTGGACGAGACGGTCGGCGCGCGGCCGCTCTCTGCCTCCGGCCAGTGGTTCGAGGGCGGAATGCTGGAACTGGACGACGAGGGACGGGTCCGCAACGCGGACGACGGTGCGGTCGAGATTCTGGGACGGCCGGCAGAGGCCGTCGTCGGCGAGACGTTGGCGGCCGCACTCGACGACGCCGAAGACCGCCGACCGGCGCTGGCGGTGCGGGCCGCCCGCAGTCAGGGCGAACCCGTCGCCTTCGAGGCCCACCGTGCCGGCGGGACGTGGCTCTGGGTCGGGGTGTACCCGGCGAGCGACGGGGCACGTGCGTACGTTCGCGAGGCGACTGCCCGTCGCGAACACGAGGCAGTCCTCGAACGCGTGACCGACGGGTTCCTCTCGCTCGACCGCGACCTGCACTTCACCTACGCGAACGGTCGGGCGGGAAAACTGCTGGCGAGCGACCCGGACGAACTCGTCGGGACGCCCCTGCCCGAGACCACACTCGTCGAAGACGACGACGGCCCGGACGCGTCCTCACTCGTCGCCGCCGTCGAGGCGGCGGCCCAGTCCGGCGAGACGGAAGACTTCGAACTGCACGCCGCGGGCGACCGCTTCGTCCACGGCCGGGCGTACCCCGACGAGGGGGGACTCTCGGTGTACCTCCACGACGAGACGGAGCGCCACGAACGCGAACGCGTCCTGGACGAGTTGCTCGACCGGACCCGCGACCTGATGCGAGCCGACGACCGCGAGACGGTCGCCCAGATAGTCGCGAACGCGGTGGACGGTGGCTTGGACTTCGAGGGGGCCGAGGTTCACCTCTACCGCGACGACCGAGACCTGCTGGTGCCGGTCGCGACGCTCGAGGGCCAGCCCCTGCCCGGGTCCGACCACTCCATCTACAGCCCCGGCGACGGCCTCGTCGGTCGGGCGTACGAGAGTCGAGAGATGCGGTTCCGTGACGAGGAGGCGACGGACGCGGACGGGCCGGACGTGGCCGTCCCCCTGGGAGACCACGGCGTCGTGAGCGTCCGTGGTGACGGGTCGGTCGAGGACTCGGACGTCTCACTCGTGGCACTGCTCGCGGAGACGGCGGTCGTGGCGCTCGACCGTGCACGCCGCTCCGAACAGCTGTCGCTGTACGAGAAGCTGCTGGAGTCGGGCGACGACATGGTGTACGCCGTGGACGAGACGGGGACGTTCAGTTTCGTCTCCGGGGGGTTCGCGCGGCGACTCGGGCGCGACCGCTCCGAACTCGTCGGCGAACACCTCTCGACGGTGTTACCCAAAGAGGGCGTCGAGAAACTGGGCCGCACCGTGCGTCGGTTACCGGGCGAGGCCACGGAGAGTGCGGCGGTCGAGACGACGATGGAGACGGCCGACGGCGAGCAGATACCGGTAGAAGTGCTGGTCTCGACGGCCGTCCCGGGCGACGACGGCGGTGCGGTCGGTCTCGTCCGGCAGATAGCCGACCTCGAGGCGGTCCGCGAGGAACTCTCACAGGAGCGCACGCGCTTCTCCCAGCTGTTCGAGAACCTGCCCGACCCCGCACTCGAGATGGAGGTGCGGGAGGGTGACGACACCTCGACGGTGCGCTCGGTGAACCCCGCCTTCCGGGACGCCTTCGGCGTCTCCGAAGAGGTGGTCGGCCGTCCGCTGTCGGACGCGTTCGTCGCCGGAGGCACGGAGACGTCGGACCCGGTCGGGCGCATCGAGGCAGCCGTCGCGGCCGGCGAGGACGTGAGCTTCCAGTTGCGCGGCCGGACGGACGAGGGCACCCGCGACTACGTCTTCCAGGCCATCCCGTACGTCGATACCGAGGACTGCGTGCGGGCCTTCGGCATCTACACCGACATCACCGAACAGCGCGAGCGCGAGCGGCGACTCGAGGTGCTCAACCGCGTCCTCCGGCACAACATGCGGAGTCGGCTGAACGTCGTGGACGGCTACGCGGACTACCTCGCGGAGGAACTCGAGGGCGTCGCCGACAGGGCCGAAGACGGCCACGAGACGGTCGAGGTGTCGGTGGAGGCACACACCCAGCGGGCGGCCGAGGAGGTCCGCCGGGCCGCCCGGCGAGTGCTGGACCTCGCCGACGAGGCCCGCCGGACGGTCGAACTGTTCAGCGAGACGGACGACGGACCGGTGGACGTGGTCGCCGTCGTGAGCGACGTCGTCGCGGAACAGGCGGAGGAACACCCGGCCGCCTCGTTCGACATCGGTCTGCCCGAGACCGGGGTGACTGACGTCGAGGCGGCCCGGGAGCACCCGCCGGTGATGGCCGACGTCGGGACCGAGATCGGACTGGCGGTGACCCACGTCGTCGAGAACGCGGTCGTCCACAACGACGACGACCCGACCGTGACCGTCGAGGTCGAGACCGGTGGCGGGGACGACGTGACGGTCAGGGTGGGCGACGACGGGCCCGGTATCCCCGATCACGAGCGGACGGTCGTGGAGGAGAACCACGCCCCGACCCAGTTGGAACACGGGTCCGGTCTGGGACTGTGGGTGACGCGCTGGCTCGTCGAGGGGTACGGCGGTGAGATGTCGTTCGACGGCGACGGTGGCGAGGACGATGGCACGACCGTCTGCCTGCGACTGCCCTCACTCTAGTCGCTCGGCGGCACCACGCTCGACCAGCGGCGCCGCGTTCCTGGCCGGCAACTGGACGACGTCCTCGGCCGCGAGGTCGTACTGGCGGTCGTCCACGCCCAGAATCTCGCCGACGTCCTGGACCAGCCGCACCGTCACGCGGTCGGGGCCGTCGGGGCCGGTCGCCGACTCGGTCTCGCCGTCGCTCCGCTCCGGACTCGCGCCGGGAGTCGGCGGGAGGGCGTCGGCGACCCGGTCGTCATCGGGGGTGCCGGTGTCGGGAGTCTCCCCGCCGTCTCCGACCGGGGCGTCCCCACCGCTCGCGGCGTCGGGCCGGGTCGGCCATTCGCTCTCGGCCCGACCGCCGTCGGCCGTGGTGGTCCCGTCGTCCGCCCCCATCAGGTCCGCGGCGGCGACGCCGTCGCCGTCCTCGGGGTCGGTCCCGGTCTCCTCGCCGGTCGCCTCGGCGGACGCGGTGGTCTCGGGGTCGAGCGTGGCCATGACGTTCGCCTTCGACGCCTCCATACGGTCCACGAGGTCGCGGAACAGCGCCCGTTCCTCCGCGGTCAGACCGTCCTCGTCCACGGTCATCTCCGAGGCGGCGAGGCTGGCCCGTTCGACGAGTTTCCCCAGTCGGCGCTCGTACACCGCCTCGACCACCTCCTCCGCGGTCTCGATCTCGTCGGTGAGGCGGCGCACCGCGGGGCTGGAGAACGGGTCGTCCGCCTCGGCGGCGGCCTCGTCGCGGCGTCGCTTGAGGTCGGCGATGTACTCGCCGGCCTCCTCGTAGAAGGACTCTCGCAGGGGCTGGAGGTCGCTGCGCCCGCGTTCGGTGTCCTGGACGGACCGCAACTCCTCTAGATTCATGGCTCGGTCTCCTGAGCGGCGATTTCGGCGCGACCCCGACAGGCGAGGAACACGCCGACGTACTCGGGTACGTACTGAGTCCCTTCCTCGATTGTAAATGTATCCCCGTTGAGACTGACGTCGCCGGCGTCGCCGGGCGCGGCCGCGGCCGCCTCGTTGACGTCGATGCAGACCTCGGCTCCCTCGAACGTCTCGGGGACACCGTCCACGAGCGGGTCGAAGTCGTGGACTGCGTCGCGGTCGATCTGTCGGACCGCGAGACCGCTCCCGCCGTGGAGACTGTCCGGAAGTCGGATGAGGCGGCGGATGTCCGTCGTCACCGGTTCGTCGATGGGGGCCGCCTCGGCGGCCATCGTCTCGGCCGCGACGGCACGAGTGAACTCGAGGAAGCCGGTCGAGAGGTCCACGTTGCCCGCCCGGACGCGGTCGAACTTCTCGGTGGCGTCGCGGTATATCTGGGCTGCCTTCTTCTCGCCGATGCCCTCTCGCTCGCGGAGTCGTCGCCTGGCGGACTCGGCGTCGCGTTCGCGGAGGTCCTCGACGGCCGCACAGAGCCGCTCGTGGACGCGAGCACTCCAGCCACCTTCGGTACGCAGGGTGCGCTTCTCGGCAGGCGTCTGCCGGCCCACCCCGGCGACCGTCTCTCGCTCCAGCAGCGTCTCGAACTCCGCCTCGCCGCGGACGTAGTCGGCCACCTCGCGGCGCGCGGCGCGGTCGAGTGGACGGACCGCCGGGTCCCGGACGTGGACGTGGTAGCCGCGCCCTCCCGAGAAGACGACGGTCAGGTCCTCGAAGCCGAAGTCGCGTTCCAGGATGTCGAGCAGTCGAAGCAAGGCGTCCTTGCCGGCCGCGAGCATCTCGCCGTACGGGTCGTCCGGTTCCACGTCGGGGAGGTGGTCGGCGTCCAGGTCGAAGACGAGGTCGGAGCCGCGCCACCCCTTGCGAGCCATCTGGTCGGCACCGGGGTCGTCGTACCGGCCGGCCGAGAAGTAAACGTGACGGGGGTGCCGCCGCGCGAGGAACTCGCCGAGGTTGCCGAGTTCGACGAGCGAGCGGTGACGGACCATCGTCGTGCCGGGACCCTCCGTCCACGGGATGAAACCCCACTCGCGGTCGGCCGCGCCGGGCGGCAACTGCGGCGGGCGTCGCCGGTAGTGGTCCCGGAACCGGCCCTCGAGGTACGAGCGGGTCCGCGCGTCCATCGCACCACCCTGTGCACCCGCCCCACAAAACGGTGCCGACACCCGACGGGCGGGTGGCTCCCGTCGGGCGCGGACCGCCGAGAGCGGCGACGGTGGAGGAGGACGCCGGCGAGTCTCGCGCCGCCGGGGGACGAGTCGTCCGACCTCGTTCGGGTCCTCCACGTGGCCGACGACGGTCGCAGTGTGCCCCCGGACCGCCGCGACCGGGCGTTCGAGACGGGGTACAGCACCGACGAGACGGGCACGGGCGACGGTCTCCCCATCGTCGAGTCGGTCGCGGAGGCCCACGGCTGGACGGTCGAGATGCCCGAGAGCGAGGACGGTGGGGTGCGCAGCGTCGCGTTCGAGGACGCGACGGCGGTCGGCGAGCGAGAACCCGATGCCAACCTGACACGGCAGGCCCAGCCGTTCCCGAAGTCGAGTATCGGGGACGGGCACTCTCTACGGTCGGTCTCTCCCTCGCGAGACGGCGAGGACGAAGCCCCACGTCTCCGTCTGGGATTCGGCCTCGGTCGTCGCCGGGAAAGTTCCGGGCGTCACCGTGAACTGCGCCGCGAACCGGAACTCGCCGGTCGGAAGCGGCCCCGACGTACCGTGTGTGCCGTGGAGCGCGAGTGGCTGGACGACCGATTCGCCGGGAGACAGCGAGAGGGCTCGGTAGTCCATCGGGCGACCAACACCGGTGCGTTCCCGCCACGTCCCCGGCGTCACCTCGTAGCGGGCGGGCCAGTCGTCGTCCGTCGGCCGGAGGACGACGCTCCCGCTCTGGTCGGTCGCGTGCGCGAAGCAGACGGCTCTGCCCTCGGCTACCCGGACGTGTCTGTCGGTGTCGTTCGTCAGCGTCGTCCGGAGTCGGGCCAGTCCGGCCGCGGTCGCGCGGGCCTCGACGACGGCCACGTCGGGCCGAACCGCGAGGTCCAGTGAGTCGTCCACCGCCGCGATGCCAACCCGGCGTTCGTCACCGGGCGAGGACGGATCGTCCATCGGCGCGGCCTACCGGATGAACTCAGAGATGCGTTGCGTGAAGCCGCCGTCGTCGCCGAGTTGAAGATAGTAGGCGTCGCCGCCGTCCTCGTAGTAGTTGTCGATGCGGCGCTTCACGTCGAAGCCGAGGTGCTCGTAGAACCGGAGGGCGTTCTCGTTCGTCGTGCGGGCGTGACAGGTCATCGCCGAGTGGTCCTCCGCGGCGCGGGCGACGAGTGACTCGCCGTAGCCGCGGCCGCGGAACTCGGGGTCCACCGCCAAAAAGAGCATGTAGCCGTCCCGGCGGATGGCCGCGAAGCCGGCAAGAGCCTCGTCGCCGACGCCGGTCTGGACGATGGCGTGGACCGTGGACCGGCGGTAGGCGTCGGAGAAGAAGCCACGCCGCTGCTTGAGCACCCCCTCCTCTCGTCGAATCTGCTCCTTGAGGTCCCAGGCCTCCTCGACGAGGTCGTCGTCGCCTGGTCCGATCTCACGCGTATCGACGGTGACGCTCACTGCCGTTCGCTTGCGCGGGGACCGGCTTAAGACCACCGCCCTCGCCTGCTCTCGAGGCGACACGGCGGCACACAAGCGTTTTTTTGCGCCACGAACGATACGATGGTATGTCTGCCGACCGGGGGCCAGACTGGCCGGAGGATCCGCGCATCGAGCGGACCCGAGAGGCCGGTCGGTCCGCCGCACAGGTCGTTCGCGAGTCTGCCGTGGCCGGTCTCACCGTCCTCGTTCCGATACTGATCACCCTGGTGGTCTTCCAGACCGTCGCCGGCTACGTCGTCGGTCTCCTCGCCCTGCCGGTCGAGGTGCTAGACCGCCTCGGCCTGACGCCGGAGGCGTCACGACTGGTCGTCCAGGCGTTCGTCGCGCTGGTCCTCGCCGGCCTCGTCCTCGCGGTCGGCTTTCTCACCCGGTTTCGCTACGGCGAACGGGCCATCGACCGCGTGGACGCCGTCATCACCGCCGTCCCCGGGTTCGGGGCCGTGTACAAGTCCTTCCGCGAGATGGGCGACGTGATGGCCGAGAGCGAGGCGAAGAACTTCCGCGACGTGAAGGTCGAGTTCCCCGACGAGGGGACGTACACGATGGGCTTTCTGACCACGCGGACGCCCGATCCACTCCAAGAGGCGGCCGGGCGGTCGGACATGGTGACGCTGTTTCTCCCGCTGGCGCCGAACCCCGTCATGGGCGGGCACCTCGTCCACGTGCCCGAGGACCGCGTGAAGGACGTGGACATGACCGTCGAGG
>CAZEIO010000080.1:0-8090 GCA_964512525.1 uncultured Halobacteriales archaeon | reverse complement strand
GAGAGCAGCGACTCGTCGAGGTCTCGCTCCCGGAGTTCGGCAGCGAGCGGGTCGGTCACGGCGGCCGAGTCTGCGGGGTGCCCGTCCCAGCGGGCGGCCACGGCGTCGGCGGCGGCGACCACGCCCGCGAGCGTGTCGCGGTGGTCCGAGAGCAACCGCCGGCGGACCGCCGCGGGGCCGCCGCCGCCGTCGGGGACGGGCCCCGACGCGGCGAGGTCTGTGTGCATGGACACGCTACCCGAGGGAGGGACAAAAACCCACGCCAGCGGCAATCGGTGCCGACTGTCCGACCGGCTCGGTTTCTCACTAGACAAAAAGAAGTTTCTAAAGTACGAAATCAATTTTCGTAAAGCAAGGCTTATGACGCCTGCGACCGTACGTCGATCCGTAATGAGCACCCAAAAGAGCGTCCGCCAGGAGGCGGGCACGGTCGAGGAGAGTCCGGCGCTACGGCTCCCCGAGGAGAAGGCAGAGCAGATAATCGACGCCCTGAACACCGACCTCGCGGCGACGTACGTGCTGTACCACCAGGTGAAGAAACACCACTGGAACGTCGAGGGCGCGGAGTTCCGCGACATCCACGTGTACCTCGGCGAGGTCACCGAGGACCTCGAGGAGGGAGCCGACGAACTCGCCGAGCGGGCACAGGCCCTCGGCGGCGTTCCCCTCGCCGGCGGCGCGAACTACGAGGCACACGCCCCCATCGAGCCCGAGGCCGACGACGTCTTCGACATCCGGACCTCTCTGGCCAACGACATGGAGATGTTCGGTGACGTCATCGAGACCGTCCGCGGGCACGTCGAACTCGCGACGAACCTCGGCGACCACGCCACCGCCGAACTCCTCCGCCAGCAACTCGTCACGCTGGAGGAGCACGCCCACCACCTCGAGCACTACCTCGAGGACGACTCGCTGAAGAACTGGTAGAAGACGACCGGCCGCCGTGGGCGGCTCCCGGACCCCGTATTTTATGCGACAGCACGTCTCCCAGAGTAGTACGTGCATCCCCGAGCCGAACAGTTCCGGGACCGCGTTCGTGCGGAACTGGACGTCGAGATAGCGCCCGAGGAGTTCCCCGAGGGAACGAAGACCGCAGCGGACGCCGCCGCGGCCATCGGCTGTGACGTGGCCCAGATAGCGTCGAGCATCGTCTTCGTCGTCGGTGACCGGACGGTGGTCGTCGTCACAAGCGGCGCGAACCGCGTGGACGAGGCCGCACTCGCCGCCCACCTCGGCGAGGAGAGCGCCCGGACCGCCAGTCCGGAGGAAGTGCGAGAGGCGACGGGCTACGCCATCGGCGGCGTCCCGCCCTTCGCCCACCACTCGCCGGTGCCGACGTACGTGGACGAGACGCTCCTGACGTACGAGACGGTGTGGGCCGCCGCCGGCACGCCGGCGGCCGTCTTCCCAATCGACCCCGAGCGACTGCGGGCGCTCGCGGACGCCGACCCGGTGGACGTGACCGAGTGACCGGCCCGTCGAGGCGGCAGCGACCGCCGACGCCGGAGTCAGTCCACGACGTCGCTCACGAGGTCGTCCACGTGGGCTATCTCGTCGCGGTTGACCGTGTGGCCCATCCCCTCGTAGATGCGTTCGGTCACTGTCGCGTCGAGGTCGCGCAGGGTCTCGGTCGTCTCCTGCACCCGCGAGAGCGGGATGTGCGGGTCCACGTCGCTACACCCGACGAAGGCGGGCGTCCCCGCGAGTGACCCCTCGTAATCCCGCGAAGTTCCCTCCGGCCCGATGAGACCGCCGGAGAGCGCCGCCAGCCCGCCGTAGCGAACTGCGTTGCGGGCGACGTACTCGCTGGCGAGACAGGCTCCCTGCGAGAAGCCGAGGAAGACCACCCGCTCGCGGTCCACCGCCTCGCTCGCCCGTTCGACGAGGTGGTCCGCGAGGTCGAGTGCCGAGGAGAGGTGCGGTTCGTTGTCGGCGGTCGGTTCCATGAACGACCGGGGATACCAGGTGTTGCGGGCGGCGGCCGGCGCGAGGTACGCGACGTTCGCGGCGCTCAGTTCGCGGGCGACGCCGAGGACGCTCTGCGGTCCCGCGCCGCGCCCGTGGAAGAGACAGACGGCGGCGTCGGCGTCGGCGAGCGCCGCGCCCGCGGTCCGGACGGGTCGGTCCGCGTGCGGTCCCTCGCGGCCGGCGGTGAACTCCGTCATGGTCGCGGTGGGCGGCGCCGACGTATGGGAATTGGGGTGGCGGCGACGGCCACGGGACCGCGAGGGCGACACGTTCAAACGCGGGCGGCGGCAACGGCGACCGACCGAATGCGCTGGAGAGTCGCGGCCATGTTCGGCAGTGTCGCCACCCTGTCGGGAGCCTTCCTCGTCGGCGTGGTCATCCACCGCAGTCTCGTCCGCGGGGAGTTCTCCCTGTTCGCGCCGGCGGGCGTTCTCGGCATCCTCGGCGGAGTCGCGCTCATCTTCCTCGGCCGGCGCCTCGAGGGCCGCTTCGACCCCTCGGACTACGTCCCCGAGAGCGAGGACGAGGAGGAGGAGACGCCGGAACGGACCTTCGACGAACGACTGTCTCCCGTGCCACAGGACCGACTCGAGGAACGCGAGGCCGACGACGCCGACGACGGCGACCGGTAGCCCTCGCGGTCGTCCGGCCGCCTGCGGCCGGTCAGCCGAGTAGCAGGACGACGAGGAACAAGAGGACGATGGTACCGAGGAAGGCGGCGAGACTCCACTTCATCACCTTCCGCCAGAGTTCCTCGGGGTCGCTGAGGGTCGCCACGACCCGTCTTGGGTCGGCCGGAACATAAGCGGTCGCCCTCCTCACCGGAGCGACGTGACGGCACCGACGATGAAGAAGGCGGTCGTGAAGGCGAACCCGATACCGACGGTGTCCGACCAGAGCCGCAGGCCACCCTGCCACAGCGCGAGGTCCCACGGCGCCTCGATGACGACCACGAACAGGGCGGCGACGGTGACGAGGGCGACCAGCGCGCCGCCGGCCAGCGCGACACCGACGTTCGCGACGATGGGACCGGGCGTGACCCGCGCCTCTCCCTGGTAGAACGCGAGGCCACCGAGGACGAGGGCGACCGCGTAGGCCGCCCAGGCGACCGGCTCGTCGCCGAGACTGGCCGCGAGCACCAGTCCCCCGACGGCGAGACTCAGTCCCCCCACGTAGCCGGCCCGCGGATACATCAGGTCTCACCCCCGGACTCGGCGGCCGGCAGGTCGCTCGCTATCACGTCGAACTCCGTCGAGCGGTAGCGCATCCCGATGTTCATCGAGAGGCGAGCGTCTCGCCCGAGGGCGCTCTGCACGCGCTGCTGGCCGTCGTCGGAGAGACGCAGCCCGAACGTCGCCTCGACGGTGTCGCCGGGACCCACTTCCGACGGCCCGTCGTCGAGACGGCGACCCGGCCCGGCGGCGATTCGCTGGACGCTGTCGTTGTGAATCCGGAGCCCGGCGTTCTGGAGGACGACCGTCGAGTCGGTCGGGTTGTGGATGCGGACCGTCGCCACGAACCGGTCGTCCTCGACGGCGGCGTTCGCGAGGTTGACCGTCATCTCGCCCTCGATGTCGGTCGCGGTGTCGATGTCGCCGAGCCGGTCCCCGAAGTCGAGCGCCGTGACGCCGCCGAGCACCAGCGAGACGGCGACGAGACCGACGAAGACGGCCTCACGACTGTTCATCGGCCGGACGTAGTACGGTGCCGACCGAAAAGCGCTGTGAAACGCCGCCGTCCCGTCTCGCGCTGGCCCCCGATGCCGAGGCTTTTTAGTGGGCTCTCTCGAAGGTGGTCAACACCCCACACTGTTCGCCGCCGTCGGGCGACGAACGGTGGCTCCACACATGTCGCTGCTAGATATCGAGGACCTGCAGATCAGGTACAGGGTCGATGACGCGCCGGACGTCCAGGCCGTCGACGAGGTGAGTTTCAGCATCGAGCGCGGCGAGACGTTCGGGCTGGTCGGCGAGTCCGGCTGTGGCAAGACCACGCTCGGGAAGGGCATCATCAAGCTGCTGGACGAGAACGGCTACGTCGCGGACGGGCGGATACGGTTCAAGGACCGCGACCTCGCGGACCTCTCGGACGCCCAGATCCGGGACGTCCGCTGGGCCGAGATATCCACCATCCCGCAGGCGTCGATGAGCGGGCTCAACCCCGTGTACAAGGTGGGTGACCAGATAGCCGAGGCCATCCTCCACCACGAACCCGCCACGACGGAGGAAGAGGCCCACCAGCGTGCCCGCGAACTGCTGGAGCGCGTCGGCGTCGAGCCGGAACGGGCCGAGGACTACGCCCACGAGTTCTCCGGCGGGATGAAACAGCGGGCGATGATCGCGATGGCGCTGTCGTGTTCGCCCGACCTGATCATCGCCGACGAGCCGACGACGGCACTGGACGTCATCGTTCAGGACCAGGTGCTCGACGAACTCGAACAGTTACAGGAGGAGACCGGCGTCTCCTTCCTGGTCATCAGCCACGACATCAGCGTCATCGCCGAGACCTGCGACCGCGTCGGCGTGATGTACGGCGGGAAACTGATGGAAGTCGGCGACACCGAGGCGGTGTTCGACACGCCCGCGAACCCGTACACGATGGGACTGAAGAACTCCTTCCCGGACATTCAGGAGGCCGCCGACACGCTCGTCTCCATCCCCGGTACGCCGCCGACGCTGCAGGATCCCCCCGATGGCTGTCGGTTCCGCGAGCGCTGTCCGTTCGCCACCGCCGAGTGCGAGACCGAACACCCACCGATGTACGCCGTGGACACCGGCGGCACCGCGACGACCACCGGCAGTGAGGGCCACCTCTCGGCCTGCTACCACCTCGACCGCGTCGAGGAACTCCGCCGCGAGGCGGCCAAGGAGTCCACCTGGAGAGAGATGCAGGGGGTCGAGTCATGAGCGGGCGTCGCCAGCCCTTCATCGAGGTGGACAACGTCTCGAAGTTCTTCGGCGGTGAGCGTGGCTTCTTCGACACTATCCTCGGCCGGGAGCCGACGCCGGTCAGGGCCGTGGACGAGGTCTCGCTCACCATCGGCGAGAGCGAGATAATGGGCATCGCCGGCGAGTCCGGCTGTGGCAAGACCACGCTGGGGAAACTCCTCGTCAACCTGTACCAGCCCACCGCCGGCGAGATTCGCTTCGACGGCGAGGCCTACGACGACCTGCAGGGCGAGTCGCTCAAGCAGTTCCGCCAGCGCGTCCAGATGATATTTCAGGACCCCTTCGAGAGCCTGAACCCCCGCTTCACCGTGATGGATACGGTCACCGAGCCGCTGAAGGTCAACGACATCGGCGACAGCTACGAGGACCGGCGCGAGCGGGCCGTTCGCGCGCTGGAAGACGCCGGTCTCGCGCCCGCCGAGGAGTACCTCCAGAACTTCCCGCGGGAACTCTCCGGCGGCGAACAGCAGCGTGTCGCCATCGCCCGTGCACTCGTGGTGGACCCGGACTTCATCGTCGCCGACGAGCCGGTGTCGATGCTCGACGTCTCCATCCGTGCCGGCGTGCTCAACCTGATGCGGGACCTGCGCGACGAGTACGACCTCACCTACGTGTTCATCAGCCACGACCTCTCGCTCATCCGCTACATGTGCGACCGCACCGCCATCATGTACCTCGGGGACGTGGTCGAGGTCGGCGACACCGAGGACATCGTGACCGACCCCCAGCACCCCTACACCCAGGCGCTCTTGGATGCTGTTCCCGTCCCCGATCCCCAGGGCGGTCGCAACCGCGCCCGCATCGCCGGGCAGATTCCCTCTCCGGAGGATCCCCCCTCCGGCTGCAAGTTCCACCCGCGCTGTCCCGACTACATCGGCGACGTCTGCGAGGAGGTCGACCCCGCGATGCGGCCCGCCGGCGACGCCACCCAGGAGGTCACCTGCCACCTCTACGGCGACAGCGCCGACCGCTACGCCCGCGGCGGCGGTGCGGCCGCGGAGTCCGACGCCGCTGACGACTGAGGCCCAGACCCAGACCCAGACCGTGACCCCCTCGCCCGGCACCCCCGGACGCGACGCCTACCCCGTCTGAGCCGTGGACTACTCCAGTGCCGTCGCCGTAGCCGTCTTCCTCGGGCTAGTGCCCGCCGCCATCTGGGTGGCCTTCGCCGGTCACGACGCCGGTTTCTACCCGCGACTCGCCGTGCCCGTCGTCTTCGGGGTGCTGTTCGCGGTCGCCATCGCCGGGACGTTCGTGGTGTTGCCGGTGATCAGGCGGCGACTGGACTGAACCGAGCCTCGCTCCCCCGGACCGCCGGACGGCGTGACCGTCAGCGGTCCTCGCCGTCGCGGGTGCGGCCGCGCCCCCGGCGACTCGCCGCGGCGTGGTCGTGTGGCCGCTCGCCGGTGGCGTTGAGGACGGAGATACTGAGGAGAAACAGGCAGGCGAAGGTGATCCCCATCAGCGCGATGCCGGCGGCGCCGTACTTCGCGTTCGGGTCCGTCGGGTTGCCGAGGACCGACAGACCGAGACCGACGGTGCCGGTGAGGTAGGCGACGATAACGAGTACGGCAGTCCGGCCCTCGCTCGACCGGAGGACGTCACCGAGTGCGCTCACGCGCGCGGCCACCGGCCAGAGAACGCCGTAGGCGACCGCCCGACAGCGGTCGCGGAGGGCACTGAGGCGTCCACTCGCCGGCCGCGACGTCGTCCGCCGGTCTGGCTCGTTGGGGTCCATCGTACTCGGTTCGTCCTTCAGACTCGGAGGCCCTTGTATGTGGCCTCCACCGCGTGTTCGACCGTCGATAGCACCAGTCGCACCACGTCCCTGAGGTAGGGGTCGTCCGGCATCCCGCCCGGCAGTGGGTCGCCGGTCGGCTCGACGGCGACGCGGTCGCCGCCCGGCACGGGCACGCCGTCCTCGTCGTGGGGACGGAACTCCGAGAGTCCCGCGGAGACGTTCGTCCGGTCGTCGTACACCGACAGCAGGTACTCTCGCTCCCGACCGTCCTCTCCCTCTCCGCCGTCGTCCGTGACCTCGAAGAGGTACTGCCAGGTGACCCGCTCGCGGCTGTCCTGGTCGGCACCCGCCTCGAGTCCGGGCACGTTCGGCGTGCCGAACAGCTGGACCAGCCGGTAGAGCGCGATGGCGGTGTCGGCCTCCGGCGCCAGTCCGCTGTCGAGGTAGTCGGGGATGTCCGCGGTGACGAGCGTGGCGTCCTCGGCCCGGCGGCGAATTTCCGCGGGCGGAACCGGCCGCATGGTGATGCGCTCCTCGAGGGCGGCGACGTGTTCCGGCAGGTAGCGGTAGCCGTCCTGCGGGGTGTCGTAGGGGCGTTCGCTCCGCGGCACGGTCAGTACCCCACGAGCCGGACGGAGGCCTTCAGTAGCACCCAGCCGACGGCCATCGTCCCGAAGGCGATCCCGAACAGGATGGCCTTCTGGAGGGGCGAGGTGAGAAACGGCGCTCCCACGGTCGTCTCCCGGGCGGCCCCAACTAGCGTCGCGACGCCGCCGACGACGGCGAGGCCCGTCCCGACCCTGCGGACTGTCTCTGGACTGTCGAACGTGCTCCGGTAGAGCCGGACGACGAGACCGACGACTAGCACTGCGAGGCCACCCCACAGCAGCACCTGGGGAACTCCGGCCGGGAAGTACCCGCCCGTCGGACGGCGCAGGCCGACCGACAGGAACAGTATCAGTAGCGCGACGCCCAGCGACAGGAGCGTCATCGCGACGAACGTGCCGACGCCGAAGCCGAGTTCACGGCGGAAGTCCTTGGAACTCATGACGACTGGGGGTTCATGACGTCTTCGAGGCTGTACCCGACGAAGTAGAACGACGCGGCCAGCGCCGTGATCATCAGTCCCGGCGGGATGAGCCACCACGGGGCGCTGTACACGTAGCCGGTCACCTGGATCCAGTTGAGCAGGCTCCCCCACGAGACGTTCGTGAAGTCCGCGAGGCCGATAAAGGCCAGATTCGCCTGCGTGAGCACCGCGAACGCGGAGTCCTGCGCGAGGTAAATGAACCCGAGCGGCAGGACGTTCGGCAGGATGTGCCGGAAGACGATCCGGGAGTCCGAGGCGCCCGCTACCTTCGCCGCCTCGACGTACGACCGCTCCTTCAGCGACAGCGTCTCCCCGCGTATCACGATGGCGTTGTTCAGCCAGG
>CAZEIO010000079.1:3791-8137 GCA_964512525.1 uncultured Halobacteriales archaeon | reverse complement strand
CCGAACCCGACGACACCGCCGACGAACTCCGGGCCGACCCCGACGCCGAGTACACGCCCGAGCGACACCGCCGCCGCCACGAGGCGGCCGTCGAGACCTGGCGGACGACGGTCAGCGAGTCCATCGTCGATCGCGTGCCCCTCGTCGAGGACCACGTCGTCGCGGTGACGGTCATCGGTGACCGGGCGTGACGCTCCGGTACCGGTCGCATCACCCCCGGCCGACGGCTTATTCTGCCGGGGTCGCCACCGGACTGACATGAGCGACGCCGACGCGACGACGGACACGGACGGAGATCCGACCGACGGCGTGGACCTCTCGGACCTCGCGACGTTCCTCCGGGAGACGGGCGCGGACGGCTACCTCGTGGACGACGACAGTTCGACCGCCGCCCAGCGGTACCTCTCCGGGTTCGTCGCCCACGACCCCTTCGTCACGCTGTACACGCCGGCGGGGACACACCTCCTCGTCTCCGGCCTGGAGTACGGCCGGGCGCAGTCGGAGAGCCGTGCCGACGCCGTCCACCGCCACGCCGACTACGACTACCGAGCGAAGGCGGAGGAACACGGCGCGACGACCGCGAAGCGCCTCGTGCTCGGGGAGTTCCTCGACGGTATCGCTCCGGAGGGCGAGGGCGGCGGCGTCGAGTCCGTCGTCGTTCCAGATCGCTTTCCACTCGGCACCGCCGACGCCCTGCGCGAACAGGGCGTGACGGTACGGACCGACGGCGACGACGTCGTGGCGGGCATCCGCGCGACGAAGACCGACCGCGAGATAGCGGCGATCCGCGACGCACAGGCGGTCAACGAGACGGCACTGTCGGCCGCGGAGGACCTCCTGCGGGCGGCGACCGCCGACGACGACGGCGTCCTCCACCACGACGGCGCCGTCCTCACTAGCGAACGCGTCAAGTTCGCCATCGAGTCGGCACTGCTCGCGGAGGGGTACGCCCTCGAGGACACCATCGTCGCCTGTGGCGCCGACGGCGCCGACCCGCACGACGACGGCAGCGGTCCCCTCGTCGCGAACGAACCCATCGTCATCGACGTGTTCCCCGAGTCGAAAACCACCGGCTACCACGCCGACATGACCCGGACGTTCGTCGTCGGCGAGGCGAGCGCGGCGGTTCGCAGCCGACACGAACGCACGCTCGAGGCGATGGACGCCGCCTTCGACGTCCTCGGACCGGGCGTCACGGGCGCGGCGGTGCACGACGCCGTCTGTGACGTGTACGAGGCTGCCGGCTACGACACCTTCCGGTCGAACCCGGAGGCGGAGACGGGCTTCATCCACTCGACGGGCCACGGCGTCGGTCTCGACGTCCACGAGGCCCCCAGTCTCTCGCCCCGCGGGGACGAACTCGAACCCGGCCACGTCGTCACGGTCGAACCCGGTCTCTACGACCCCGCCCACGGCGGCATGCGCGTCGAGGACATCGCCGTCGTCACCGAGGACGGCCACGAGAACCTCACCGACTACCACACCGACCTCGAGATTCCGCTCGACTGACCGCACGGGTCAGCCGTCCCCGACGACGTCGGCGAGGTCAGGGTGGTCCGCCGTGACGGCGACGCCGTCGGGGACGGTCCCGGTCCCGGCCACGGCGTCTCTGACCGCCTGCCACTCCTCGTGCCGCCAGAGGACCCAGACCGGTACGCGGTCCACGCCGGCGAGTCGCGACAGGACGAGGCGGTGAAACCCTTCCGTCCATATCACGTCGCCGTCGCGGCCGAGGAGTGCCAGTGGCTCCATCTCGTGGACGTACTCGATGTCCGCGACCCTCTCGTAGGTCTCGCCCCGGTTCGTCCGGTAGCTCGCGGCGATGCTCTCGTACAGGTCTTCCACGGCCGCGAACCACTTCGGGCCGTGTTCCTCGTAGTCCTGCAGTCCCCGAAAGCCGCTCTCGGACTCGAACTGCTCGCGGACGTAGTCGTGGTAGGCCGTCTCCTCCCACGGCCGGCCCTCCTCGAACCGCTGTGTGAGTCCCTCGTACAGTCGGTTCTCCGTCAGCGAGCGGCACTCGTCCGGGCGGTCCCAGTCGCCGCCGCGCACCTGTCCCAGCCCGTACCGGAGGTCCACGACGCGGAAGCGGTTGACCCCGGCAGGGTCCACCGGGACCAGTCGCCAGGGGTCCGCGGGCGCCTCGTACCGCCGCCCGTTGGCGTGGTCGTGCCACTCGGTGTACCGTCGGAAGGCGTCGAGGTCAACCACGCCTCACGGTGGTTCGCGTCGCTCCTTCGTGGTTTCGACTTCCTGCGGGGGACGGCCATCGACGGTCGCCTCACGCCGGCGGCAGTTCGAGACTGACGACCGTCCCCGTCGGGTCGCGGTCGGTCACCCGCACCCGGCCGCCGACGTCCTCGACGATCCAGTGGGTCAGCCACAGACCCAGGCCGGAGGCGTGTTCGAGGTCGGTCTCGGTCCCCTGCCGGAAGACCGCACGTTCCGACGCCGGGACGCCCGTCCCGTCGTCGGCGACCTCGACTCGCACCCCCTCGCCGCTCTCGCTGACGGTCACGGTGACCCGCTCGCCGCCGTGTTCGAGGGCGTTCTCGACGACCTCCTCGACGGCCGTCGGCAGGAGGTCGTCGGCCAGTCCTCTCGCGCGTTCCGGCGTCGCGACCGTCACGTCGTGTTCTGCCGCCGGACGGTCGGCGACACAGCGGTCCACGACCCGTTCGACCACGCTCGCCACGTCCGTCGGCGTCGGGTCGTCGCGGTGTTTCCGGAGGAGCCGTTCGGTCTCGCGCGACCGGTCGGCCACGACGGCCAGGGACTCGGCCGCGTCCCGGATCGCACCGGCTGCCGTCTCGGCGTCCACCTCGCCGCCCGAGAGCAGTTCGGCGTGGCCCTCGACGACGTTCAAGCGGTTGCGGAGGTCGTGCCGGAGGAACCTGTTCAGGACGGCCACCCGGCGCTCCCGGCGGACGCGGTCGGTGACCTCCACCGCGACGACGATACCGCTCGCCACCCCCTCGACGCCGGAGGGACAGACGCCGTCGAGGTCGTCCAGGTCCGTCTCGAGGCCGGCCGACCGCGACCGCGACAGGACGTACAGGTCGAAGTACCGGACGCCGTCGCCCGTCCGCCGGAAGACGCCGCTGGCGAGTGGTCCCGTCACCCCCTCGACCACCTGTCGTCCGAGGCTGGCGTCGCTCGTCGGTCCGTCGCCGCCGACGTCGGCCGTCTCCCCGAACAGGTCCCGGAGTCGTTGCCCCCGGACCGACTCGGCGTCGGGGTGGACGGTGGACTCGAAGGCCTCGTTGACCCGACGGACGCGGGCCCCGTCGTCGGCACAGACGACGTCCACGGCGGGATTCGGCAGTCGCTCGAAGAGGTCGTCGAACTCGGTCCGGGCGCGGTCGGCTGCCAGCGCGCGGTCTCTGGCGCGGAGGCGAAAGAAGCCGGCGGCGAACCCGAGGATGCCGCCCTGGGCCGCGACGGCCGCGACGTAGTAGCCCGCCGATACGACCGTTCCGCCGGCGGTCGCCTGGCGGGCGAGCGTCACGAGTGCGACGCCGACGCCGGCGGCGACGCCTACCGCCGTCCACCGGACGGGCGCGGGGACCGACGGACGGCGGTACGCCAGGACGCCGGCGGCGGCCAGACTCGCCGAGAGCGACAGGCCGAGACCGCTGACCAGTAGCGCACCGACGATCGTCGCCATCCCGTCAACGAAGTGGGCGGCGTGGACGGCCGACAGGGCCGTGCCCATCGCGACGATTCCGAGTGCCCGCCGTGACGGCCCTTCGCCGGCGTCGGCCGTCCCGACCGGCGACGACCATCGACTCCCCTCGACGTCCGACTCGACCGACATGTCTCTGCCGAGATTCCCGACCACGACCGAAAGTCGGTTTGGCACCTGTGCGCCGCCGCCGACCGACCGTCGCCGGAGGGGTGACGCGCCGTCATCCGACGACTTTTCACTCGGGCCGGCCGTGGCCCGCCCATGGACACGCTCGTCGTCGGCGGCGGTGCGATGGGGCGGTGGTTCGCCCGGACGCTCGCGCCCGACGGCGACCTCGCGGTCGCCGACACCGACCCCGACGCCGCCCGGGCCGCCGCCGCCGCACTGGACGGTCGCGTCCTCGCCGGCGACGCGTCCCCGGCCGCGACCGCGGCCTTCGACGTCGTCTGCGTCGCGGTGCCCATCCCGGCCGTCGAGGTGGCGGTGGCGGCCCACGCCGGCCGACTCCGGCCCAACGGAGCACTGGTGGACGTGACCGGCGCGATGGCCCCGGCGGTGGCCGCCGGCCGCGACCACGCCCCGGACCGGGAGCGACTGAGTCTCCACCCGCTGTTCCCCCCCGAACGGGCCCCCGGCCCCGTGGCGGCGGTCCCGGACG
>CAZEIO010000079.1:0-3781 GCA_964512525.1 uncultured Halobacteriales archaeon | reverse complement strand
CGACGTTCGTCGACGTCGAGGCGGCCGCCGCCGAGGCCGCCGCCGCCGCGGTCGGCGGGAGCGCCGCCCCGCCCGAGGACCCCCCGACCGCCGACGTCGTCTGTATCGCCGTGCCGATGCCCGCCGCGAGCGCGGCCGTGGCGGAGTACGCCCCTCGCGCCGAGCGAGCGCTCGTCGACGTCACCGGCGCGATGGCCGCCCCGCTCGCGGCGATGCGCGAGCACGCCCCCGACCTGGAGCGCCTGAGCCTCCACCCGCTGTTCGCCCCCGAACGGGCCCCCGGCCGCGTGGCGGCGGTCCCGGACGCGCCCGGCGACCGGACTGCGGCGGTCCGCGCGGCCCTCGAAGGGGCGGGTAACCGCGTCTTCGAGACGACGGCCGCGGCCCACGACCGCGCGATGGAGACGGTACAGGCGACGGCCCACGCCGCCGTCCTCGCCTTCGCCCTGGCCGCCGAACCGGTGCCGGCGGCGTTCGCCACGCCGGTGTTCGACGCCCTCGTCGAGGCGGCGGCGGCCGTCACCGGTGGCGACGCCCGGGTGTACGCCGACGTCCAAGAGACGTTCGACGGCGCCGAGGCGGTGGCCGACGCCGCTCGCCGGGTCGCCGACGCCGACCGCGAGGCGTTCGACCGCCTCTACCGCGAGGCCGGCGGTCCGTTCGCGGAGGCGGCGTCGCTCGACGACCCCGCCGACGACGGCGTCGCGGCGGACGACGAGGCCGGCGGATGAGACCCGACACCCGCGAGACGATCCTCGACAGTGCCCGCTACCTCCGGCGAGTCCGGCCCGTGGACCCGGACGAACTGTCGGAGTACGCCGACGCACACCCCGCGGTCGTCGCGCAGGTACTCCGGGAGGCGGCGGTATCGCTCGGACTCGTCGAGCGACCGGACGGTTCGTTCGTCCCCGTCGAGAGGCCGCCGGTCTCGGCCGGTATCGGCACCGTCCGGCGACTGCCGACGCCGCACGACCGCCGCCTCGCGGACGCCCTCGCCGCCGAGTACGGTCCCGACTGGGCCGACGGCGAGTCCGGCGACCGCCTCCGCGACCGCATCCGCCGACTGAAGGAGGAGTACTACCGCAACCGCGACGTCGCCTACGACCGCGAGGCGGCCCTCGGCTACGCCGTCTACCACCTCCCCGACTTCTACGCCGCCGCGGGGTACGTCCTCGACGTCGTCGCCGCCGCCGGCCTCCTCGGTCGCCGCGTGCGGGTCCTCGACGTCGGTGCGGGTGCCGGCGGTCCGGCACTCGGCCTGCACGACTACCTGTTCGGTCCGCCGGCCGCGGACGACGCCGACGGTCCCGACACAGACGGCGACGCCGGCACCGAGACGCCGCCCGCGACCGACCGCCCGCGCGATCCGACGGCGGCGCTCGTGGACTACCACGCGGTCGAACCGAGTGACGCCATGGCCGACGTCCTCGAGACGGTCCTCGCCGGAACGGGACCGAACTTCCACGCGTCGGTTCACCGCTCGACGATAGAGGACTTCGATCTCGACGGACCGCTGTCGGCGTGGGACGCGGTCGGCGACGACGCCGACGGGGCCTCTCCCGAGGACGCCGCGGGGACGGCGTACGACCTCGTCCTGTTCGGGAGCGTGCTGAACGAACTCGACGAGCCGGTCGCGACGGTCCGGCGGTGTCTCGGCCGGCTGGCACCGGACGGGACGCTGGTCGCCCTCGCGCCGGCCGACCGCGAGACGAGCGTCGGTCTCCGCCGCGTCGAGCGGGCGGTCGTGGACGGCCCACCGGCGTCGGCGTCCGCGGGTGCCGCCACGACCGGTCCCGCCCCGGACGCGGTGACGGCGTTCGCGCCGGAGGTGCGCCTGTGGCCCGGCCGCCGGCCGACGGACGAGGGGTGGAGCTTCGACGAGCGGGCAGCACTCCAGCCGACGGCGACGCAGGACCGTCTCGACCGGCCTGCCGGGTCCGCGGGCGAGTTCCGGAAGACGGCGGTGCGGTTTAGCTATTCGCTGCTCCGGCTTGACGGTCGGCAGCGGGTGCGGTTCGTCCCGGACGAGGACCGCTTCGCGCCGATGGCCGCGGCCGAGGAGTACGTCACCGACCGCGTCGATCTGGTGGGGGTGAAGCTGTCCCGGTCGCTCGCGGCCGACGAGGACGCGAACCCCCTGTTCCGGGTCGGCGACGGCTCGCAGGCGACCGACCACTACGCGGTCGTCACCGAGCGGTCGGTGCTGAACCGGTCGCTGTTGGCGGCCGACTACGGCGACCCGCTGGTGTTCGAGAACGTGCTGGCGCTGTACAACGACGACGAGGGCGCGTACAACCTCGTCGTGGACGGCGAGACAGTGGTGGACGCCGTGCCGGTGCCGGGCGGCGGGACCGGCTGAACGCGGTCGGGCGCACTCGCCCCCGTCGTCGCGTCCGGTCGTGCCGTCGTCGGCCAGCGACGACGTTGGGGTCCTGTAATCGCGGCGCTTATACCCGCGCGGGGTTCGTCTGCTACCGACTGATGAGTCGCCCGACGATACTGCTGACGAACGACGACGGCATCGACCGGCCGGGCTTTCGTGCGATGTACGACGCCCTCTCGGCGGTCGGTGACGTCACGGCCGTCGCCCCCGCCGCCGACCAGAGCGCCGTCGGGCGCGCGATAAACGTCGGTAGCGACATCGCCGTCGAGGACCACCCGATGGGCTACGAACTCGACGGGACGCCCGCGGACTGCGTCATCGCCGGTCTGGAGGCACTGGTCTCCGACGCCGACCTCGTCGTCGCCGGCTGCAACAAGGGTGCGAACCTCGGCGCGTACGTCCTCGGCCGGTCGGGAACGGTGAGTGCGGCCGTCGAGGCCGCGTTCTTCGGCGTGCCCGCCATCGCCGCGTCGGCGTACCTGGACGTCGGCGACGCCTTCGCCGAGTACGAGACCGACCCCGCGGAGTACGCCCACGCCGTCCAGGCGACGGCCTACCTCGCGGACACCGCCCTCGAGGCGGGCGTCTTCGAGACGGCCGACTACCTCAACGTCAACGCCCCCGCGGACCACGACGGCACGGCCCCGGAGCGACCGCCCGGCGCGCCGCCGTCGATCCCGATGCGGGTCACCCGCCCCTCGCTCGTGTACGACATGGACGCGACGCCGACGGACGGCGGCGTCCGCCTGCACGACCGCATCTGGGAGCGCATGGCTGCCCGCGACGTGCCGGACCCCGACGGCACCGACCGCCGGGCGGTCGTCGAGGGGTGTGTCAGCGTCTCGCCGCTGACGGCGCCGCACACGACCGAACGCCACGACGCGCTCGACGAGATCGCCGAACGGGGTCTCGACCGGTCCGCGGACTGACCCACGCCTGCCGGTCGCCGGCACCGCTCCTTCGACCGGCCGTGACCGCTCTCGACGCCCGACCGCCTCAGTCGTCGGCGGGCGCCTCGACCTCGCCGCCGACGGCGTGGTCGTGTGCCCGCCGGCGGAGGCGGTCGGAGATGGCGGGCGTCTCGTCCGGCTCGACCGGTCCCTCGGCCCGGATCTGGTCGAGCGACCGGGGGAACGCCCGGAGGCTCATGTGGACGTCGATGCCGGCCTTCGCGCCCTCGCCCATGGCGACGGGAATCTGGTTGTGCCCCTGGGTGAGGTCGCCGACGGCGTACACGCCATCGACGCTCGTGCGGCCGTGGTCGTCCACGGCGACGGTCCCGTCGTCGTTGAGGTCACAGCCGAGGGCGGCCGCGAGGTCGTTGTTGTAGTCCGAGCCGTACATCGCGAAGCCGCCGCGGTAGTCCCGCTCGGTGCCGTCGGCGAACTCGAAGCCGCC
>CAZEIO010000078.1:0-8161 GCA_964512525.1 uncultured Halobacteriales archaeon | reverse complement strand
CGGACGGCGACCAGTTTCACCGTCTCCTCGACGGGACCGACGACGAGGAAGTACAGCGGAATCGAGAGCAGCGGCCGGTCGAGACCGATACCGAGGCCCCCGGCGACGGACGAGTTCACCACGCCCGCGAAGGGTGCGAACAGCAGCGCCAACAGGAACGTCGCCACCAGGAGCGAGAGCGGTTCGTCGGTCGTCACGTCGGCGTACCAGACGTAGGCGGCGAGGAGGAGTGCGGGCACCGCCGACAGCGCGACGAGACCGCCGGCGGTCGGCTCGACCACCGCCGAGAGGACGCCGCCGGCGACGAGGCCGACGAGCAACAGTACCGCGACGACCACGAGTACGCCTCGCACCGTCGGGAGGATGGCGTCGTACACCGCCGTCGCGAACCGGTCAACTCTCGTCCGTGGCTCCCACGTCGCCACGTCGTAGAGGTCCTCGTCGTCGCGGGCGGCACGCTCGACGGGGTCGCGCTGCATACTGCCCCCGTCGGTCTCCCGCTTCTAACCGTTTTCCCGCCGTGACGTGTCGGTACGCTCTTTGGCTCGCCCGCCGACGCCCGGACGATGACCGAAGACCGGCCGACCGCGACCGACGGGTCGGCGGTGCCCCTCGTGCGAGTCCGTGGCGTGTACGCGACGGCGCTGACGGCTCTCCTGTCCGGCGCCGACGGCGAACGGACGGCGACCGTGACCCGTCCGTCGGACCCGATCCGGGAGCGGTTCGACGCCCGGTTCGCGTCCGACCCGCCGGACGTGTGGGTGACGACGGACGCCGACCGACTCGGGGTGGCCGTGACCGGCGAGTCGGCGGCCGTATCCCGGGTCGCCGACCGCCTCGCGGCCGTCGCGACCGACACTCTCGTCGTCCCGGACCCAGCGCCGCGGTGGACCGTCGTCGAGACGTACGTGGAGCGAACGGTCGGCGGCGGCGCCGTCGTCCCACTCGCCGACGGTCGCGAGGGCTACCTCCCGTTCGACCGCACCGACGGGTACGTCGAGACGGGCGACCGCCTGCGCGTGCAGGTCCGGGACCCGGTCGCGCCGTGGCGCGACCGCCGCCACGGCGTCGGCACCGGTGTCCGCGTCGGCGGCTCACTGGTGGCACTCGTCCGCGGGGCCGACGGCGTTGACGCCGTCGTCTCCGGCGACCGCGCGGCGGAACTCGTCCGGACGACCGACCTCCTGTCCGCGACGCCGCCCGACGGCTGGGGGATCGAGTGGCAGTACCCCGCCCTCGACGCCGACGTGAGCGCGATGGACGACGCACTCGCGGCTGCCGCGGAGACGGCGGCGACGATGGACGACGCCCTCGGGGCGGCCGACGGGGGCGCGGACGACGGCGACACGCCGACCGTCGTCGCGGCGCCCGCCGACTGCCGGTGGGTCTGGTTCGGCCGCGAGGCCCGGTTCGAACTCGACGACCGCCGACGGACGGTGACTGACACGATGGCCGGCCACCACCGCGTGAAGGCCGGCGACGACGGCGCCAGCGACGCCGTGGACTTCCTCGAGGCGGTCTGCGGGAGCGTCGGCGTCCGGAGCGAGCGCGAACGTGCGGACGACGAGGGCACGGACCCGGCGTCGGCGACCGACGTGGACTTTCCGTTCGACGCCGTCACCCGGCAGTTCGGCCCACTGGAGGGCGACTCCGTCCGGATCGCCCACGGCAAGCCCGCCGGCCACGTCGTGGACCTCGGCGAGGCGACGGTGACGGAACGCGACCCGGACGGACAGGTGGTCCTGCGCCGGGAGATGTCCTCGACGGGGACGTACGACGCCCTCGGCACGCCACGAGCGCCGGGTGACGTGGCGACGACGCGCATCCGCGAGGGACGGTGGTGGTACCCGACGGCGTACCGGACCGCCGACGGCGAGCCGCGAGGCACGTACGTCAACGTCTGCACGCCGGTGGAGGTGTTCCCCGACGCGGTGCGGTACGTGGACCTGCACGTGGACGTGGTGCGACTGCCGGACGGCACGGTCCGGCGGGTGGACGGGGACGAACTCGCGGCGGCCGTCGAGGCGGGTCGCCTCGACGAGACACTGGCGGCGCGGGCGCGGTCGGTGGCCGACCGCGTGGAGCGGGCGCTGTCCTGACGGCGCGGACTCAGGCGTTCGGCGTCTCGTCGGCGTCGTCCTCGACGTCGCGCTTCATCGAATCGCGGCGCGACTTGGCGTCGCGGCCGGTGGCCTCCTCCAGGAAGTCGTTCTTCAGGGAGACGGCCTCCTCCGCGGCCTCTAACTGTTCGGGCGTCATGTCGGCGACGGCCACCTCCTCGAACTCGACGGCGAGTCGGTCCTTCTTCCCGCTGTAGGCCGCCGTTCCCGCGACGATTCGCTGGAAGACGGGATTGTCGGGCTCCTCGACGACTAGGAGGTCGTTGTCGTCGTACTCCTCGGTGTCCGTGACCGGACCGAAGTACTCCTCGACGAACGCCTCCATGTCCGGCACTCGGTCCGCGAGTTCCTCGCCGCGACGCATCTTGTACTCCTTCATCGGGCCTGACCACGGAGTCGATGGGCGAACCGCTTAGGGGTTTCGTCCGTCGGTCGCCGACCGCCTATCGCTCCGCGAGGTAGCCCTTGCCACAGTCCGGGCAGATGTCGCCGGGGCGGTGTGGCGTCCCGTCTGGGGGACTCCCGAACCCACAGCCCTCACAGTACAGTTCTCCCTCGACGTCCGTCCGCGTCGTCTCCGCGCCCGGGCCGTGCGCGACGGCGGCGTCGAAGCCGCCGCCGGTCTCGGTGCCGGTGCCGGCGTCGCCGCCCGCGGAGGGCGTCCCTGCCGGTTCGCCCGCCGAGATGATCTCGGCGTCGTGGTCCTCCTCGGTCGCGTCGAACCCCTCGTCCGTGCCCTCGTCGGTTGGGTCCGGCCACGCGTCGTGGTCGTACGAGGGCTCCTCGCCGGGGGCCTCGTCCGGCCACTCGCCGAAGCCGTCGTCCGTCTCGCTCGCGTCGCCGGTCGTCGGCCCCGCCGCGTCCGTGCCGGTTCCGGTCCGGGCGTCGGCCTGTGCGGTGTCCTCGGGCGTCGCGCCGTCCACGAAGACGGCGTCGGCGCCGTCTTCGGCGTCGTCCGTGGCAGTCGCGTCGCTGGCGGTCGCCGTCTCGGCGTCCACGGTCGTCGCCGTCTCGGCGTCCGGCGCGTCTGCCTCGAGGTCGGCGGAGTCGTCCGCCGACGGTGCGGGGCCGGCGTCCGACGCGTCCGTCACGGGGTCGGCGTCGAGGAACTCCACGCCGTCGTCGTCGTCGGCCGGGTCCTCGACGGCGGGGTCCTCGCCCTCGTCGTCCGCGTCCGCGCCGGGGTCCGTCTCGCTCGCGAGGGTGTCTCCGGCGTCGTCGCCGCCGAGGATGACGGCGTCGTCGCCGTTGACGTCTGGCTTCGGCATCGGGTCGGCGTAGTCGCCTGCGTCGGTGCCGGTGTCGGCCGCCGGTTCGGCCTCCTCGATGGCCTCGACGCCGGCCGTCGGGGCGGCGTCGGCGAACGGGTCGGACCCGCTGCCGTCGGCCTCGACGGAGTGTGCCGCGGTGACGCCGGTGTTCTCGCTCACCAGCCGGCGGTCGCCACAGCGGACGCACTCCTCGTACTCGCGGACGGTGTGGACGACCTCGTCACCGCGTCTGTCACGCTCGCGCTCGGGCTCGGCCGACTCGTACTCGCAGCCGAGGATCGAGCACCTGAATCCCATGGGCGTGGGTACGTGTGACGAGGCAAAAACCCACGTCAGACGCTCGGACGACGCTGGGCAGACGCCACGGTCGCGGCGGTCGCCCGCGGGGTTTACCACCGAGGCGCACGAACGGACGAGGGTACGATGCGAGTGCGACCGGAGTACCGCGACCGGGCGGACCGCGAGGTGGCCGTCCTCGACGCATTGGTGGACCGCGGTCGCGAGGGGATGACGGTCCTCGAGGTGCGGTCCCGCGCCGCGGTGGACATCGACGAGGTGGAGCGAGCGCTAGAGTCGCTGAAGGCCGACGACCTCATCGAGGTCGAGACCGAGGGGAGCCGCACCGTCATCCGACCGGCCGAGCGAGTCATTCCAGACCCCGAGGAGGAAGACGAGGAGACGACCCTCGCCGACCGAGTCCGCGACCGTCTGCCCTTCTAAAACCACTTGAGCCTCGGGGCCCTGTGGGCGAGCGTGACGGTCATCGAGTCGGTCCACCGCGAACTCGGGGCGACCTTCCGCTCCGTCGGGGGCGTCCGGGTCGCCGACCACTACGGCCGCCCGGAGCGGGCCCACCTCGCGGCGCGCAACGCCGTCGGTCTCGTCGAACCACCCGCCGCCGTGGTGGCGGTGCCCGACGACCGGGCGAGCGTCGCGGACCTCCTCTCCGTGTCACTTCCCGACGCCGACGACCGCGCAGTCTTCGGTTACCTCGTCGCGGACGGCGGCGGAAACGGTCCCGACCCGGTGATTCGCGGCGAAGCGACGGTACTCGTTGCCGAGGAGCGACTCCTCTGTCTCTGCTCGCCCGGCGCGCGGGACTGGCTGCTCTCGCGGGTCGCCGGCCACGACCGGACCGGCGAACTCGGGGTCTTCGGC
This sequence comes from uncultured Halobacteriales archaeon, assembly GCA_964512525.1. Lineage (GTDB taxonomy): Archaea > Halobacteriota > Halobacteria > Halobacteriales > SW-7-71-33 > SW-7-71-33. The sequence goes on along the minus strand of CAZEIO010000078.1, from coordinate 3,612 downwards.
GTCCACGGCCCGCAGGCAACCGAGAAGGTGGCGGGCGTCCTCCACGGTGCCGGCGCGCCTGACGCCCGCGGCGACGTCGGCCGCGGTCGGATGGACGAGGCCGGCGTGACGGTCGTCCGGACCGAAGACCCAGCCGGCGAGGAGGGCTTCGAGGTGCTCTGTGCCGCCGCCGACGCCGAGGGCGTCCACGACACCCTCCTCGTCCGCGGCCCCAACGCCGCGCCCGTCGGCTACCGCACCTGGGAGACGCTCACCCTCGAGGCCGGGACGCCGCTCCCGGCCGACCTCGTCGGGCGGCCGCCGTCGGTCCTCGAACGCGACGCCCCCGCCGGGACGCCACAGTTCGTCGGTCTCGCGCCGGCGACCGTCCCCGACGCCGGGGCGACGGTGTGCGACGCCGACGACAGTCCCGTGGGAACGGTCACCCGCGCAGCGGCGTCGCCCTCGCTCGACCGACCGCTCGCGCTCGCCGTCGTCGCCCGCGACGCCGGGGACGACCTCGCGGTCGCGGACGAAGACCGGCCGCCCGTCTCCGCGTCGGTCCGGTCACTCCCCTTCTACGACGGCTCCGCGGTCTCTGGCCGACTGCCGGCGACCGCTCGCGAGACGGCAGAGGACGGGGCGTGACGACACGACACGACACGACGCGACGCCGTCTCCGGACTACCGCTTCAGCAGTGCCTTCAGTCCCTCTGGCGTGAGCAGCGTGCTCGGGCGGTCCATGTGAACGCCGATCTCGCCCGACAGCGCCCGCAGACCGGCCCGCTGGACCGGCGACGGCAGCGAGTACGCCCGCCGCACGAGGTGGCCGAGGCGAATCTCCTGTGCGAGGTCCGACCGCCACGCCCGCTCGTAGGCCGCGAGCGTGGCGGGGTCCGTGGGCTCCACCTCGCGGGCGGCGTGGTCCGCCGCCGTCATGCCGTAGAGGATGCCGCCGCCGGTGAACGGCTTCGTCTGTGCGGCCGCGTCCCCGATCAAAAGCGACCGACGGCCGGTCACCCGCTCCGGCGGCCCGACAGGGATGGCGCCCGAACACCGCTCCTCGAGTTCCACGCCGTACGCGACCTGTAACTGCTCGAACCGGTCGGTCACGTCCGCGCCCGGCGCGGCCGCGAGGCCGTACTCGACGCCCGCCTCGCCGCGGGGGATCCGCCACGCGAAGAAGCGTGGCACCGTCAGGTGGACGTCCACGTAGTCCTCGGCGTCGGCGTCGGGCGCGAACCCGAGGACGCCGTGGAGTATCTCGCCGGGGTCGGGCAGGCCGAGTGCCGTCCGCACCCGGGAGTTCGGTCCGTCCGCCCCGACGACCATCCGCGCCGCGTGGGTCTCGGTTCCGTCTGGACCGCTGACGGTCACCCGGACGTCGTCGGCGCGTTCCTCGACGCCGGTGACGGTGTGGCGCTCGCGGACGTCGGCCCCTGCCTCGCGGGCGAGGGTGGCCAGTCGGCGGTCCAGCGCGACCCGGTCGATGACGTTCGACACCGCCTCTCGCTTGTAGAAGGTGTGGGCGTCGCTGTCCGGCCCGCCGACGTGGAAGCGTGCGCCGTACACCTCGTTCTGGCGGAGGTCGTCGCGAGCGCCGCCGTCGAGGTAGTCCCAGACGTCGCGGCTGACGTGCCCGGAACACGCCAGCGGTTCGCCCACCCGGCCACGCTCGAACGCGAGCACGTCGTACCCCCGTTCGGCGGCACTCCGGGCGAACCGCGACCCCGCCGGGCCACAGCCGACGACGACGAAGTCTCTCACGTTCACCTCTGGAAGTGCCGGCGGCATAGGCTTCTCGGATTCCTCGGGCGGCGGCCCGCCCGCGTCGTCACCCGGGGATCGCGAGACCGCGGCAGGTCGTGCCGCGCAGTTCCTCGCCGAACGCGACGAGTTCGTCGAACGTGTCGCCGCCGTCCGCCGACCGGTAGAGACCGCGGTCGTTGCAGGCGTAGAACTCGCCGGCGGCGGGCGAGGCGAGGACCGCCCGGAGTGCGCCCTCGCCCGTCGGTACGCCGCAGTCGTCGAGACGCTCCCAGCGGGCGTCCGTCCCTCCGGGGCCGCGGTCGCCGGTCAACCGGTAGAGGTGTGCGTCACCCGGCGGCCGGTGGGCGTCGCTCGCGCCGTGGGCGGACGCGACGAGGACGCGGTCGGGGTCGCCGGCGTCCACGGCCAGCCCCCAGACGTAGCGGTGGTCGAGACCGGTCTGTGGGTGTCCCCACGACTCGCCGCGGTCGTGACTCTCGGCGTAGCCGTCGCCGGCCGCCGAGTACACCCGGTCCGGCGCGTCCGGGTGGGTGGCCAGCGTGTGGTTGTCCCGCCGCGACCCGGGCGGGCGCTCGTGCCAGGTGTCGCCGCCGTCCGTCGTGTAGAGGAGGGCGCCGGCCTCGACGCCGACGTACACCCGGTCCGGGTCGTCGGGGGCCACCTCGATCCAGCGGACGTGGTGGGTGTGGGGCCGCGGGGGGAAGGCCCACTCGTCGCTCGACGGCATCGCGGTCAGGCCGCCGACGTGGGTCCACGTGTCGCCGCCGTCGGTCGAGCGGTACACGGCGCTCGGCTCGGTCCCCGCCCACAGCACCGACGGGTCCGACGGGTCGGCCGCGAGCGACATCACCGCCGCCGACTCGATGCTCTCGGCGCCCACCCGCTCCCACGTCTCGCCGCCGTCGTCCGACCGCAACAGGCCGTCCTCGAAGGTGCCGACGAACAGTCGGTCGTCGGCCGCGAGCGCACACTCCAGTCGGCTCCGGTCCGTCAGCCGTTCCGCCGTCGTCCAGTCGTCGCCAGCCCCGCCGGCGACGACCAGCCGGTCCGACATCGCCGCGAAGACGGTACTGGTCACGTGGTACGTCTCGGGGCGCGAGTCACAAAAGTCGGCCGCCGGTCACGCCGTGGACGGGACCACGGGACGGGTCTCCGCCGGCTCTCAGTCGTCGCTCGCGGCCTCCCCCTCGGTCTCCGCGGCGGCGTCGCCGAGACTGCGCTCGCGGGCGGGGTACTCCCGGTCGGCGCGGGGACCATCGCGGTCCACGGCCGGCAGGAGGTCGCGGAGGTAGCGGCCGGTGTGGCTCTCGTCGGCCTGCGCGAGTTCCTCCGGCGTGCCGCTGGCGACGACCTCGCCGCCGGCCTCGCCGCCCTCGGGACCGAGGTCCACGACGTGGTCGGCGTTTTTCACGAGGTCGAGTTCGTGTTCGATGACGCAGACGGTGTTGCCGTCGTCCACGAGGCGGTGGAGTACGTCGATGAGTTTCCGCTCGTCCTCGGGGTGGAGTCCGGTCGTGGGTTCGTCGAGCAGGTACAGCGTGTCGCCGCTGTCGCGCTTGCCGAGTTCCTCGGCGAGTTTCACCCGCTGGGCCTCGCCGCCGGACAGCGTCGTGGAGGGCTGGCCGAGGCGCATGTAGCCCAGGCCGACGTCCTTGAGCAGTTGGAGGCGACGGCGGATGCCGGAGTGGCCCTCGAAGAAGTCGTGGGCTTCGTCGACTTCCATATCGAGGACGTCCGAGATGGTCGCGTCCTTGTACGTGACTTCGAGGGTTTCGTCGTTGTAACGCAACCCCTCACACTCCTCGCAGGGGACGTAGACGTCGCTGAGGAAGTTCATGTCGATCTTGACGTTGCCCTGGCCGC
>CAZEIO010000077.1:4153-8401 GCA_964512525.1 uncultured Halobacteriales archaeon | reverse complement strand
GCGACCGGGTCCTCGCGGTCGTCGACGAACACCGGCGTCACCAGCGTGATGTCGGGCAGGTGCGCCCCGCCGTGGAACGGGTCGTTCAGCATGACCGTGTCGCCGGGGACGAGCGTCTCGGGCGGGAACCGCTCCAGCGCCGCGGCCACCGAGAACGGCATCGCCCCCAGGTGGACGGGCAGGGTCTCCGCCTGGCTGACCATCCGGCCGTCGCCGTCGAACAGCGCGGTCGAGCAGTCCCGGCGCTCCTTTATGTTCGGCGAGTAACTCGTCCGCACGAGCGTGGCGTTCATCTCCTCACAGACCGCCGCACAGCCGTTGCGAACCACCTCCAAGGTGACGGGGTCCACGCCGCCCGCGTCCTCCGTCGGGTCCGGGTCGCTCACGGGGTCACCTCCACGTGGAGAGTGCCGTACTCGTCCACCCGTACCCGCTGGCCGGGGTGGACGACGGCGGTGCTCTCGCCACCCTCGACGACCGCCGGGCCGTCGAACGTCACGCCCGTCGGCAGGCGGTCGCGGTCGAAGACGCGCGTGTCGTGGTCCTCGCCGTCGAAGACGACCGGCCGCGTCTCCCGGACGGCGTCTTCAGTGTCGCCGGCGACCGGGGCCGGGTGGAGGTCCGGTTCGCGCACCACGCCGCGAGCCCGGAGGCGGACGGTGACGAGTTCCAGCGGCTCCGACGGATACGCGTGTCCGTACCGGCGCTCGTGCCGGTCGTGGAACCGCTCGGCGACCGTCTCGAGGGCGGCGTCGCCGACCGTGTCGGGAACGGGCACCGAGAGGTCGAACGACTGGCCGGCGTACCGCAGGTCGAGCGTCCGCTCGTACCGCCGGTCCTCGGCCGGGAAGCCCTCGGCCGCGAGGCGGTCACGACCAGTCTCGCGGAACTCCGCGAACGTCTCCCGGAGTCGGTCGGGGTCCACGTCGTCCCACGGCCGCACCCGTGAGGTGCTGTAGTCGTACAGGGCGTCGCTGACGAGGAGACCGAGCGCCGAGAGGACTCCTGCCGTCCGGGGGACCAGCACCCGGGGCACGTCGAGTTCGCGGGCGAGGGCCGCCGCGTGCAGCGGTCCCGCGCCGCCGAAGGCCACCAGCGCGAACGACCGGGGGTCGTGCCCGCGCTCCACCGAGACGACGCGGAGTGCCCGCTCCGTGTTCGCCTTCGCCACCCGGAGGACGCCCGCGGCGGCCGCCTCCACGGAGACGCCGAGCGGGTCCGCCAGGTCGCGTTCGAACACCGCCCGCACCCGCTCGCGGTCCGCGCCCACCTCGCCCGAGAGGAAGGCGTCGGGGTCGAGACGGCCGAGGAGGAGGTGGGCGTCCGTCGTCGTCGGCCGGTCGCCGCCACGGCCGTAACACACCGGACCGGGGTCGGCACCGGCGCTCCGCGGGCCGACCCGGAGCGCACCGCCGTCGTCCACCCACGCCACCGACCCGCCGCCCGCGCCGACGGTGTGGACGTCCACCGTCGGGACGCTGACCGGGTACGCTCCGACCTCGACGTCGGTGGTCACCAGCGGCTCGCCGTCCTCGACCAGCGAGACGTCACAGGAGGTGCCGCCCATGTCCATCGTGATGAGGTCCGAGACGCCCGACAGTCCCGCGACGTAGGCCGCGCCGCGGACGCCGGCGGCCGGCCCCGAGAGCAGGGTGTTCACCGGGCGCTCCCGGGCGGTTCCGGCCGTCAGGAGGCCACCGTTCGACCCCATCACCCGGAGGTCCGCGCCGACGCCGCGGTCACGGACCGCCGACTCAAGGCGGCCGAGGTAGTCTTCCATCACGGGCGCCAGCGCGGCGTTCAGCGCCGTCACGAGCGTCCGCTCGTACTCCCGTATCTCCGGGAGGACCACACTCGACAGCGACACCCGCACGTCGTCGAGTTCCTCGGTCAGAATCTCCCGTACCCGCCGCTCGTGGGCGTCGTTCTCGAAGGCGAACAGAAGCGAGACGGCGACGCTGTCCACCCCGGCGAGGTCGCGTGCGACGTCGCGAACCGCCGTCTCGTCCAGCGGTTCGATCACCGACCCCCGCTCGCCGACCCGCTCCGGGACGCCGTGTCGGCGGTCCCGCTCGACCACCGGCGTCGGCTTCTCGGCCTGGAAGTCGTAGATGTCCGGCCGGGCCTGCCGACCGATCTCGAGGGCGTCCCGGAAGCCCGCCGTCGTCACGAGACCCGTCTCCGCCCACGTCTCCTCGAGGACGGCGTTCGTCGCCACCGTCGTCCCGTGACCGAGGAAGCCGACCGCCTCGAGCGCCGGTCCCGCCTCGCTCGCGGCGTCCAGTCCCGCGACGACGCCCTCGTCCGGGGCGTCCGGCGTGGACGGCACCTTCTGGACGTCGAGCCGGCCGTTCGCGACCGTCACGAGGTCGGTGAACGTGCCGCCGACGTCCACCCCGATGCGAGCGCTCGAATCCGTCCCACTCTCCGCCGACGGCGGTCCGTCGGGGTCCGCCCCGCTCATCGCCTCACCGCCGCCACGCGCGCTGTCATGCGGACGGATCGCGAGGCGGGCGGTTTCACGCTGTCGGTCGGGGCAGTCGCGTCTCGCGATCGGTCGGGCGGGGAGCCAGGTCAGTGCCCGACGGCCGGCGCGTCGGCCGCGTCGGTCGGTCGCGCCGCGAGACGGTCGGCGACTCGCTCGGCTTGCCGAATCCGGCCCGGGACGCCCGTCCGGGCCGTGTAGTTCGTGGCGAGGTGGAGTCCGTCGGGGAGTGAGACGTCGCCGAGGGCGTCGAACGACTCGTCGCGGGCCGGGATGCCCCGCAGCCAGCGGTGGACCGCGAGTGGCTCCGCGTCGGCGCCAGTGATGGCCTCGAACCCGCGCAGGGCAGCGTCCGACAGCGCGGCGTCGGCGTCGGTCCGCACTGCCAGGTCGTCGTCACCCCCCATCGCCACGGTGTACGTTCCGCGGTCGAACAGCGAATCCGCGTAGGTGACGCCGTCGGCCCGCAGCGACTCGCTCCGGGGCACCACGCAGCCGACGCCGGTCGCCGAGTGCGCCGAGCGGAGGAAGACGTGGGCGACGGGGTTGTACCGGAGTCGCCGCAGTGCCGCCGCGCTCTCCGGGTCGGCGTCGGCCACCACCGCGGCGGTAGCGTCGGCAGGCGTCGTCAGCACCACCTCGTCCACGACGACGGCGCGGGTCCCCGTCTCGACTCGCCAGCGACCGCTCGACCCGCCGCCCGCGGCCGTCGGCCGGACGCGTTCGACGGGCGTCGCCAGCGCCACCCGGTCGGCGTACCGCTCGTAGAGTGCGCGGGGGAGCCGCCCGAGTCCGCCCTCCACGGTCGCGATGGGAGGCAGGTCGCCGCCGCAGACGGCGTGGCGGGCCGCCCGGAGGACGAGGCTGTTCACGTCGCGCTCGTCGAGAACCCGCCCCAGCGAGTGTTCGACGGGCATCGCGTCCGGGTCGGCGCCGTAGAGACCGGCGTACAGCGGGGCGAGCCACCGGTCGGCTGCCTCGCGGCCAACGGTACGTCTGAGTGCCTGCCCGACGCTCTCGTCCGGTCGTGGTGGCGCGGTCAGCGGCTCAAGGAGCGCGCGCAGTTTCCCCCGCCACGAGAGGAGGTCCGTGGTGACGGCGGTCCGCGGAGACAGTGGCACCCGCCGGGGGCGGCCGTCGACGTACGCCCACAGCGGCAGGTCCCCCGGGGCGCGGACGACGGCGTCGGCCAGTCCGGCAGCAGTCACCAGGTCCCGCACCGGCGCCGTGAGCCGCAGGCGCTGTGGGCCGAGTTCGAGGATGCGTCCGTCCATCGTCCGTGACCGCAGGACGCCACCGGGCTCGTCGGTAGCCTCGAACGTCACCGCCGGCACGCCGTGACTCGCGAGGTAGTGGGTGACCGCGAGCCCCGTGACGCCAGCTCCGACGACGGCGACCCGGGGCCGTTCGACCGTCGTCTCCGTCTCGGCCACCCGAGGGGACGGTCCGCTCCCCCTGACCGGTGTCCGACCGTTCTTGCCCGACATCGTCACTCCGTGTCGGCGACGGGAGACGGGCGGTCCGGGCGCTCCGCCGTCCCGTCGGCGACGAGCGAACAGAGTGGGTCACTCGCCAGCGGGTCACCGGTCACCGCGTGGGCGCGAGACCGCGACCCGCCGCACTGCTGGCGGTGTGGACAGCGACCGCAGGGGCCGGCGAACTCGTCGGCGTCTCGCAGCGACTGCATGAGGTCTGCCTCCCGGTAGAGGGTCGGCAGGTCGGTCTCGCGGACGCTACCGACGGCCTTCGGGAGGAAGCCCGAG
>CAZEIO010000077.1:0-4143 GCA_964512525.1 uncultured Halobacteriales archaeon | reverse complement strand
ACGAAACCCCGGCCAGCCCGGGTCGAGCCGACGCTGACGGGGCCGTCGGCACGCTCGCTCGCGACCCGGCGGTAGTGAGGCGCCTCGACGGTGACGACGCGGTAGGGCGCGTCGCGGGCGTGGTCGGAGAGCCAACCGAGGACTCGTTCCGCGCGGTCGGGACCGACACCCGCGAGGTCGGCACCACGGCCGGTCGGGACGAGGAAGAACACCTCCCACATGACCGCGCCGAGGTCGGCGACGCGGTCGGCGATTGCCGGCAACTGGTCGGCCGTCTCTGCGGTGACCGTGGTGTTGACCTGTACGTCGAGGCCGACCGTCTCGGCCCACCTCGCCCCCCGCCGGACCGTCGCGAACGAACCGGGTTCGCCCCGGAAGTCGTCGTGGGCCGCCGGCGTCGCGCCGTCGAGGCTCAGCGCCATCCGGCGCACGCCGAGGGCCGCGAGGCGTCGGACCGTCTCGCGGTCGAGAGAGGGTGTCGGGGCGGGCGTCACGGCCGTCGGAACCCGCTCGGTCGCGTACTTGAGGAGGTCGAACAGGTCCGGTCGCTCCAGCGGGTCACCCCCGGAGAGCACGAGCACCGGCGACGGGTCGAACGCCGCGACCTGGTCAACCAGCGTCCGGCCCTCGTCGGTCGTCAGTTCGTCCGGGTGACGACTGCCGACGGCGTCCGCACGACAGTGGTCACAGGACAGCGAACAGGCCTGCGTCGTCTCCCACGTGACGATCAGGGGAGTCTCGTCGTAGTCGCGGCCGCGAGTGATCGCCGCGTCCGGCCTGCCGTCGTCGTCGCCGGCCGAGTGTGTGCGTCCCTCGGTGCGGTCCGCCGCTGCGTCGGGGCGGGCGTCGTCCGCCGGTGCCGTCCAGTCTTTACCGTCCGTCATCGGGTTCGCTACCGGAGCGGTTCGTGTAAGGAACCGACCGCGATACTGGGGGTCGTCGAGACGACCGACGCCGCGCCCGTGGTCTCGGTCCTAAAGACGTGGCGGGTGAGTCGAACACCCTGCTGCTGGCCGTGCCAGCCGTGTTACCGGTACACCAGCCACGCGGTCCCCGTCGCCGGAGGAGTGGGGTGCCACAGGTCGTCAGTGTGGTGGTCAGGCCGTGATGCCATCGACCGACTCGACGGACACGCCGAACCCGTCGGCGAGCGTCTCGCGGACGGCGGGCTCGGTCGCCTCCTCGACGGCGACCGTCGCCTCCACCGTCGCCGTGACGGTCACGTCGTTCAGCCGCGGGGTCATCCCCGTGACGTCGAGTGCCTCGACCGTGACGCCGTCGCCGCGTTCGACGGTCGCACGGGCACCGTCGAGGAGCGTGCCCTCGGTCGGTCGCGTCACCGCTATCGTGAGGTCGGCAGTCACGCCGACCCGTCGGTACTGCACCGACATACGCCTCCGCCGCGCTCCGAACGCGTCGTCCGGGGCCGGCACGGCGGGCCGGACCCCACGGAGGCTGGAGTGGTGGCGGGTCGCGTGCTTCGGGCGGCGGCGGTCTTCGGGTGGCGTGGCACCGGCGCCCGGGAATCACGGCCGGCGAGCGCGAGTCGCCGTCGCTGCCGCGATCCCCCGTCGGTCGTGGCGCGAAGCGAGAATCCAGTGTGCCGCCGACACGTCTCCCCCGTCGCGGTGGCGACGGCGGGAGAGTAGCATCGACAGCCGGCGTCCGCCTACGCGGGCGGAACCCGGTCGGCGATCGCCAGACAGCGATCGCCGGCGGCGCGGACGGCCCCGGAGGCCTTCAGCCCGGAGTCGCCACCGAAGGAGAGACGGACCGCTCCCGCGTCGAGGCAGGAGGCGTCCGCGGTGGTGGCAGTCCAGTGGTGAGCCGAGGTCGTCATGGTGGTCTCCGACCGCGCCGCGGTCGGTCGTGTCAACAGGCTCAGAGGCCACCGGATTAAATCTGGTCCGAGACTGTGTCACATTGGCACGGACGAGAGGGGGCGAGGAGACTCAGACCGGCAGCGACGACAGCGGCACGTAGTCGTCCACGAAGAAGGCGACGACGACGGCGACGACCCCCAGAGCGAGCAACAGGCCGTTGGCTACCGAGTTGTCGGCGTTCCACAGGTCGAGCGTGTAGTTCGTGTCCGACAGCGGCGCGAACGGTTCGACGCCCATCGGCGTCATCGCGTCGCCGAGGATGTGCGTGACGACGCTGAACGCGCCGACGAAGCCCATGAACAGGGTGCCGACCACCAGCGTCTCGCGGGGCAGCGTCTGTGGGACCCGTCCCGCGACGTACGCGCCGATGCCGTACGTGAGACCGGCGGTGACGAGACCCGTGAAGAGCGCGAACCACACGGTGTGGGTGATGCCGCGGTGCTTGACGCCGGGCATCTTCATGTCCAGGTCGGGAATCATGGCGAACGAGAAGGTGACGCTGGTCCCGGTCAGCGTCGCGACCGGCCAGAGGAGGTCCACCATCGCGAGGGCACCGGCCAGCGCGTAGGGATAGAGCCACTCGGCGTGGTAGGACATGACGGCGACGACGGGCGCGTACAGCAACAGTGCGACCCCAACGTGTCCGTCCTTGTGCATCGGGTGTCAGTTCGACGCTATCCGTCTTACCGCTTGGCATCGTGGCCGAAGACTCCCGGGCCACGAACGTTCATTACCGGTCGGCCGGAGCCTCGCCCGTGGGCTACCATCACCTCGACCCCGACGACCTCGAACAGTACGACGACCGCGACGCGGACGTCCGCTCGCTCACCGAGGCCGCCGGCTACCCGACCGGCGACTCGCCGCTCGGCCTGCGGGTGTACGAGCTCGTGCCGGGCGAACAGACGCCCCTCACCTACCACTACCACGAACGGCAGGTCGAGGCGTTCTACGTCCTCGAGGGGGAACTCCACGTCGAGACGCCCGAGGGCGAACTGACCGTCGCGGCGGACGAGGCACTCGTCGTGGACCCCGAGAGTCCACAGCGGGCGTTCAATCCGGCCGACGCCGACGAGTCGGTGCGGGTGCTCACCGTCGGCGCCCCCTCGACGGACGATGGGGTGCCGTACGACCCCGACGGCGGGTAGGATGCGGGTCGAGAAACTCGGGGTCCACGACTCCGTCGCGGCGGTGTTCCCGCCGGAGCGGCTGCGAGACGCACTCGACGAGGCGGCCGCCGACACCGGGACGGAGGTGGCCGTCGTCGCCGACGACGACCTCGCGACCTGCGACGCGGCGGTCACGCTCGAACACCGCGAGACACTCCGCGACCTCGACTGGGTCCACTCTATTCAGTCGGGCGTGGACCGCTTCCCCCGCGACGAGTTCGCGGCGGCGGGCGTGACGCTGACGAACTCACGGGGCATCCACGGCACGAGCGTCGGCCAGACGGTCGCCGGCTACTGTCTCGCGTTCGCCCGGCGTCTCCACCGGCACCGCGACCGCCAGCGAGAGCGGCGGTGGGAGCGGCCGGCGTGGGACGCCGCGTTCACGCTGGACGTCGAGACGGTCTGTGTCGTCGGTCTCGGGACACTCGGCCGTGGCGTCGGCGAACGGACCACAGCCATCGGAATGCGGGCGGTCGGCGTCCGGACGAGTGCCGACCCGGTGCCGGGCGTGGACCGCGTGTATCCGGTGGGCGACCTCGAGCGGGCGGTCGCCGACGCTCGCTTCGTCGTCCTCGCCGTGCCGCTGTCGCCCGCGACGCGTGGTCTCGTCGGTCCGGCCGAACTCGCGGCGATGCCCGACGACGCCTACCTCGTCAACGTCGCCCGGGGAGCGGTGGTCTTCCAGGACGCTCTCGTCGAAGCCCTGCGAAGCGGCGACCTCGCGGGAGCAGCACTGGACGTGACCGACCCCGAACCGCTCCCCGAGGACTCCCCGCTGTGGGAGATGGACGAGGTGATACTCACCCCGCACTGCGCGGCCTACACTCGCGACTACTACCGCGACGTGGCCGACATCGTCGCGACGAATCTCCGCCGGGTCGCTGCCGGCGAGGACCTCACGAACGACGTTGCCTGAGCCGGCAGCGACCCGGTTCGCGGCGCCCGCCCGCGTGGACCCGCCGGTGTGCTTCTCGGACCTCGACGACCGCCCGTTCCGCGAGTGCGCCCACCACCTCGTCCGGCGCCCGCCCCGGAGACGGTGCGGACGTACTACGCCTACGTCCCCGCGTGGTGTGGCTGGGCGACGAGAGCCC
>CAZEIO010000076.1:0-8466 GCA_964512525.1 uncultured Halobacteriales archaeon | reverse complement strand
AGACCGCCGATGTCCTCGTAGGTGACGTTGGGCGCACCACCCTGTCCGCCGCTCCCCGCGCTGTCGGCGATCTGCTCGGCGGGCTGCTCGCTCACCTCGATCTGTGTGGAGTCGGTGACGAACACCGGTCCCGACGGGTCGGTCGAGGCGATCTTCAGCGGGACGGCCTGTCCCTGCCCGCTGGACATCGGACCGAACGAGAGCGGGAACGGGACCGTCTGGCCCTCGGTGACGGCCTGCCCGGAGAGCTTGTCGCGTACGAGCGGGCCGATGTTACCGCGGATACGGAGATTCTGGGGGAGCGCGACCGTAACGGAGCGCGCGGCGTTCACGTCGGCGCTCTCGACCGACACGCGGTCGTCGATGCCGACGTCTGCCTCCTTACGGAGGCGACCGTCGATCCGCACGACGGCGCTGCCCTCGTCCTCGGGGTAGCCGGGCCAGACGCGGGCAACCGCCTTCGACCCGGTCTTCCCCTCGATGAGGATGTAGTCGCCGTTCTCGAGGCCGAGTTCGGCCATCGCCGCCCGGTCGATGGCCGCGAGACCACGACCGGCGTCCTTCTGCTTGAGCGGCTTGACGGTGAGTTTCATTCTCTCACCTCGACGGTAAGGACGTTGTTGTTGATAAACGCTGTCGCGTCCCCGTGGGCGGGCAGGTCGAGTTCGAACTGGGTGCCGTCCTCGAGGGCGACGATGACCGTGTCACCGACCACGTCCACGTGGCCGTCGCTGCCGAGGTCGGCGGCGAATATCGTGGCGTCAGCGTACTGGTACTCGCGGACGAATCGCTCGCTCGAGCGAGCGAACTGTTGTAGTTCCATTACTAACCTCAAGTAACTGCTACAACTATATAAACGTATCGTCGCCAGAAGTCACAGACGGGAGCGGGATTGGCCGTTCGACGGTCGAACTGCGGTTCACGTTTACTTCTCGCCGTTCCGCCCCGACGAGTAGCCCGGTGAACAGGGTGTCGAGCGCCGCAGACGGGTGTCCCGGTTCTCCCTCGGACCGGTTCTCTCGTGGCCACGCCGCCTGCCCCGGTGCCGAGGCCACGGACGTAAGTCGGCGGAGCCCCAAGATGCGGCAATGGCGTTCGTCACACACCGCGGCCGGCGGACCGCGTACCACCACTCCGACCGTGGCGCCGGGGGAGCGCCACTCTGCCTCGTCCACGGGAGCGGCGGCGAGCGCGGCGTCTGGAAGTCACAGTTCCGACTCGCCGACAGCTATCCCGTCGTCGCGCCGGACCTCAGCGGCCACGGCGACAGCGAGGACGTCGCCGCCGCCGCGGGCTACGAGACGCTGTCGGCGTACGCCGACGACACACTCGCGGCACTCGAGGACGTCGGCCACGACCCGGACGACGCCGTCCTCGTCGGCTCGTCGATGGGCGGGGCCGTCTGTCTCCACCTCTGTCTCGAACGGGACGTGACCCCGCGCGCCCTCGTCTTGGCCGGCAGCGGCGCCCGGCTCCCGGTGATGCAGGCGCTCCGCGACTGGCTGGCTCCCGACGGCGACTTCGACCGCGCACTCGAGTTCCTCCACGCCCCCAGCCGTCTCTTCGCCGACCCGGAAGACCGGCTCAGAGACGTCTCGGCCGCCGCGATGCGGGCCTGTGGCCGGGCGGTCGTCGAACGCGACTTCGTCACCTGTCACCGGTTCGACGTGCGAGACCGACTCGACGAGGTGACGGTGCCGGCGCTCGCACTGTTCGGCGAGGCGGACGCGCTCACGCCGCGGCGGTTCCACGAGGAACTCGCCGCCGGACTGCCCGACGCCGACCTCGGCGTCGTCGAGGCGGCGGGCCACCTCGCGATGCTCGAGCGACCGGCGGCGTTCAACGAGGCGCTGACTCACTTCCTCTCGGAACGCGTCGAGCCAACCTGACCGACGCCCGCCGCGGCCCTGGTCCGGGCTCGGGAACGCTCGGGCTCGAAGACAGACACCTACGCGGTCAGCATCGTGGTGGGCTGGGTAGCTGTCCGCTCCCGCAGCGTCCACAGGGTCGTCGCGAGGACCGGGCCACGGTCGCCAGCCGCCGACTCCGCACTCCGGGCGTCTCGGGTCTCGTCTCGACCGACGCGGCTTTGTCGCCGCCGCCCCACGACCAGCGTGTGCCACGCGTCGAGCGGACCGACCCCGACGGCGTCGACTTCGGGTGGGTGATGCAGACGACGTTCGTCCTCACCGTCCTCGTCGGGGCACCCCTCGTCGCCGCCCTCGCGGTCACCCGGCCCCTGCCGACGTGGACCGCGCGGGCCACGTTCGCGGTGCGTGTCGGTGCCGTCGTCTGGCTGGCGACCGCCACCGCGACCTACCTCTACGCCCGCCGATACCGGGCCGACGAGGGAGCGGGCGCCGCCGACTGAGTCAGTGGTCGCTCGAGTCGTCGCCGACGAACGCGAAGTCCACGCCCGCCCGCTCTGCGCACTCGGCGTCGCGACGGGAGTCCCCGACGAACAGCGCCCGGTCCAGTGCGACGTCGAGGCGGTCGAGGACCGTCAGTAGCGGCGCCGGGTGGGGCTTGCGCTCCTGGACCGAGTCGCGGCCGACCACGCAGGCGACGTGGCCCGTGAGGTCGTGTCGCTCGAGTGCCACCCGACAGGCCGCCTCGGCGTTGAGCGACAGGACGCCCACCGGCCTGTCCGCGGCGACCACCGACACCTCGTCAGCCGTCGGCAGGCGGCGTGCCGTCTCTGCGCCCGCACGCTCGTAGTCCGCGAGGACCGCCTCGACGCGGTCGGCCAGGCCGCCGCCGACGGCCTCGGCCTCGTCGAGCAATCTCCAGAGCGACGCCTCGCCGGGGTCCCGTCCCGCCTCCCGGAACACCTCTGCGACGGCGTCGCGGGCCGCCCCCCAGTCCACCGCGAGGCGAACGAGAGTCTGGTCGAGGTCGTACACCACTGCTGCGTAGTCCTCGCGTGGCACACTCGAGGTTCGGGCGCAGGACACGTGGCTCTTTCCCAGCCCACTCGAACACCCCCAGTGCTCGGGCCGTAGAGGGAGGGTCGGACCGGATGACCGTCCGCTCGATGCCGACGACGCGCGACCAGACGGGAGACGGGCCAGCGACCACGGAAACGGCGACTGTCGAGGACGACCCGGCCGAGGACGGTGAGGATGCCGAGGGGGACACCGACGCCGATTCGGCGGAGAGGGGCGTGGACCACCTCTCGGACGTCCCGGACGGCTGTGGCTGTGCGGAGACGTGGGCGGTGACGAGCGAGCGGCGAGCGGAGTGACGCCTGCTCTCTGACGGGCCGGCACCGGCCGACCGACCCCGACACTCGCTCGGGCGTTCGTCGGCCGGCGCGGACGGTCGGCGGGGCTCCGCGTCGGCCGTCCAGTCAGTCCAGCAGGTGGCGGGCGATTATCTCCTTCTGTATCTCCGTCGTCCCCTCGTAGATGGTGGTTATCTTGGCGTCGCGGTAGAACCGCTCGACGTTGTACTCGCTGATGTAGCCGTAGCCGCCGTGAATCTGGACCGCCTCGTTCGTCACGTCCATCGCGTTCTCGCTGGCGACGTACTTCGCGACGCTTGCCGCCTGTGCGGCGTCCTGCGGGTCGCCGTGGTCCAGCTGCCGGGCGGCGTCGCGAGTCAGGAGCCGTGCCGACCGCACCTGCGCGTGCATCGCCGCCAGCTTGTGCCGGACCGTCTGTATCTCGTCGAGACGCCGGTCGAACTGTTCGCGTTCGCCGGCGTACTCGCGGGCCTCGTCGAGGGCTGCCTGTGCCAGTCCGACGGCCTGTGAGGCGATGCCCACCCGGCCGCCGGTGAGTATGGAGAACGCGGCCGACAGCCCGCGTCCGACCTCTGTGAGGCGGTTCTCGACGGGAATACGGGCGTCCTCGAACACGAGTGTCGTCGTGTCGCTCGCCCGCAGGCCCAGTTTGTCCTCCTTCTTGCCGACGGAGACGCCGGGAGTGTCCTTCGGCACGAGAAACTGCGTCACGGTCTCGTCGTCCTCGCGGTCGGTCTTCGCGAACAGGACGACGACGCCCGAGCGGACGCCGTTCGTTATCCACTGCTTCTCGCCGTTCAGGACGTACTCGTCGCCCTCGCGACGCGCCTCCGTCGTCATCGCCCGCGGGTTCGACCCGGCGTGGGGTTCCGAGAGCGCGAACGCGCCCACCGGCCGGCCGCCGGCCATCTCCGGGAGCCACCGCTCGCGCTGGTCCCCGTCGCCGAACTTCGCGATGCAGGAGGTCGCGAGACAGTGCACGGAGAGAGCGGTCGCGACGGACAGCGACCCGTACGCGAGCGCCTCGTTCGCCACGCTGTAGGTGACCCGGTCGGCGTCGATGCCGCCGTACTCCTCGGGCACCGTCAGTCCCGTGAGGTCGAGGTCGGCGAGGTCGTCCCAGACGTCCTCGGGGAACGACTGCTCCCGGTCGCGGTCCTCGGCCCCGGGCCGGACCTCCTCGACGGCGAACTCGTGGACCACGTCCCGGATGGCCCGCTGTTCCTGGGTCAGTTCCATACGACCACGTGCGCTCCCGGCCTCAAAAGCCCACCTCCACGGCGGTCACTCGCCCCGGAGGTAGGCGACCACCTCGGCGGGGTCGGCCTGGATGCCGCCGCCCTGTGCGAACCGTGGCGATCCACCACCGCCGCCGCCGAACTCGGCCGTCACCGCCTCCACGAGCGCCCCGGCGTCGGCGTCGCCCTCACCCTCGCCCGTGGCCGCGACCGCGACGAACGTGGACCCCGACCGACCGACGAGGGCGACGGCGTCTGCGCTGTCACCGGCCGCCTCGCGCAGGGCCGCCTCCACGTCGTTCGGTCCCATCCCCTCGACCGTTCCCGCGGCGAGGGAGTAGCCGTCGCGTTCGACGGGGTCGAGACCCGCGAGGGTGCCGGCGAGAGCCTCCCGACGAAGGTCGGCCGCCTCCTCCTCGAGTCGTTCGACCTCGCCCGCCAGGCGGTCGAACTCGTCCGCGAGGTCTTCCGGGGCGACGCCCGCGGTGCGGGCCGCCGACAGGAGGGCACGCTTCTCCGTGGAACGGTGCTCGATGCCGGTCGGACCGACGGCGAACTCCACGCGAGTCAACCCCTCGCCCGGGTTCGAGCGGTCGAGCGCCGTCACCGGCCCGATCACCTCGGTGTTCGCGACGTGTGTGCCGCCGCAGGCCGCCCAGTCCCACCCCTCGACGGTGACCACGCGCACCGTGTCGGCGTCGTCGAGGACCCCCTCCTCGGTCTTCTCGTTGAACGCCACCTCCTCGCGCTCGTAGGCCGCCGTCGTCGGCACCTGCTCCCACGAGACGTCACGAGCCTCCCAGACGGCGCGGTTGGCCAGTCGCTCGAGTTCGACCAGCGCCTCGTCGTCCACCGCCGCCCCGGTGAAGTCCACTCGCACCTTCCGCTCGTCGATGCCGAACCCGCCGTAGCCGAGGTCCTCGAACAGTCGCCGACCGGCGCCGTACAGCACGTGACTCGCCGTGTGTGCTCGCATGCAGTAGCGGCGGAACTTCTCGTCCACGGCGCAGGACACGGTGTCGCCGGCCGCAAACGACGGGTCGCTCGCGAGGTGGTGGACGTGCCCCCGGTCGTCGTGGGTGACGTGTTCGACCGATACGTCGGCGACGTGCCCGCGGTCTGCGGGCTGGCCGCCGCTCTCGGCGTAGAAGTACGAGTGGTCGAGGACGACGTCGCTCCCGTCAACCGACTCGACCGTCGCCTCGAAACTCGTCACCTCGGGGTGGAGCGCCGCCAGCTGGGCGTCTGCGTCCGTCTCGACCGACGGCTCCTGTTTTCGCTCGCTCATACGTCACGCGAGGACGGCGAGGACAAAAAGCTCCGGCGTCGGACCCCTCGCCGCAGGCTACGCCGAGAGCGTCCGTATCGACACCCGACCCGAGTCGCTCGAGACCCGGAGTTGCTGTCCGCCGTCGTCGAGCCGACCGGTCAGCCGTTCGGGTTCGACTGGCGGTCGGTCGCGGGCAGGTCCGACGCGACGCTGGCGTCGCCGATGGCGACCAGACTAGCCCCTACCGTCGGCGCGACGCGGACGACGACCTCTCCCAGTTCGGCCCGGCGTCCTCACCCTGCCGGCGCCCCGAGGTGACTCGCGTCGGTCCGACGTTTCATTGTCGGGGCGGCACAGGTCGGCCCATGGAGATAAGCACCATCGACCACGTCAACCTGCGAATCCCCGCAGACGGCGTGGATCCCGCGACGGAGTTCTACGGCGAGCGTCTCGGTTTCGGCACCGAGGGCGTCGAGGCAGTCCGGAGCGCAGAACAGCCGTTCTTCGACGTTCGCCTCGCCCCCGAACACGTCCTCCACCTGTGGCCGTCACCGGAGTTCGAGTCCCCGTCGGGCAACAACTACAGTCACGTCGCCCTCGTGGTGGACGGCGACGTCGCGGCGATTCGTGACCACCTCGCCGCCGCCAACGTGGAGGTGGAGCGGGAACTGTCCGGACCGCTGGGTGCGACCGGTCGCGCCCCGGCGGTGTACGTCCGGGACCCGTTCGGCTACCAGGTCGAACTGAAGGCCGCCGAGTGACGCGACGGACGCGGCGCTACGGCGTCGGCCCACCGCCGAGGAGGTGGACGAGCAGTGCCTTCTGGGCGTGCAGCCGGTTCTCGGCCTGGTCCCAGACGACCGACCGGTCGCCCTCCAAGACGGCGTCGGTCACCTCCTCGCCCCGGTGAGCGGGGAGGCAGTGCATGAAGACGGCGTCAGACGGGAGCAAGGACTCGTCCACCTGAAAGCCCTCGAACGCCCGCAGGCGCTCTGTCCGGTCTTCCTCCTGTCCCATGCTCACCCAGACGTCGGTGTACACGGCGTCGGCGTCGGCGACCGCCGCGGCCGGGTCGTGCGTGACCGTCGGTTCTCCGCCGAGACTGGCCGCCCGAGAGAGCGTCTCGTCGTCCAGTCCGTGCTCCGGCGGCGTGGCGACGGTCAGGTCGAGGTCCGTCCTCGCTGCCACGAGAGCGAGCGACCGGCAGACGTTGTTGCCGTCACCGACCCACGTGAGGTCGGCGTCGAGGGAGCCGAACTGCTCGCGAAGGGTGAGGAGGTCGGCGAGCGCCTGGCAGGGATGGGCCACGTCCGTCAGGCCGTTCACGACTGGGACCGAGGCGTAGTCGGCGAACTCCGTCACCGTCTCGTGGTCCACCATGCGTACCACGACGGCGTCCAGGTAGCGCGAGAGAGCCCGCGCCGTGTCACGGACCGGTTCGCCGTTGCCCAACTGGAGGGCGTCGGGCCTGAGAAACAGCGACTCCCCCCCGAGTTGGGTCATCGCCGTCTGGAAGGAGACCCGGGTTCGCGTGGACGGCTCCTGGAAGAGCAGTCCGAGGGTCACTCCCTCGAACAGGCCGGCCGTCTTCCCGCGGTGCTGGCGCTCCTTCAGGTCCGCTGCACTCCGCAGGACGGCGTCCAGTTGGTTCGGGGCCAGGTCGTCAGTCTCGATGAAGTCACTCGCGTCGGTCGTCTTCGGTTCGTCGTACGTGCTCGCTGTCATCGTCGGTGTTAGTGTGTCTCCGTGTCTGTCGTCGGTGTGTGGCTGTCTGTCGGTGCGCCCGGTGCGGGGTGGGAGGCGTCGCGGCAGTCGCGGCTCTCAGACATAGCGGCTCACCGCCGCCGCGAGTGTCTCTGCGGCGTCCGTCAGGTCGGTCCGCCGACGCCCGATTGCTGCCTCGTCCGCGGCCACCTCCACCTCGGCCGACTCGACGGCGGCGGCGACCGTCTCCGGTGCCGGTCCACCCGTCGAGTCCCTGGCACGGACGCTCTCGGCGGGCGACAGCGCCGCAGCGACGGCCTCGCGGTCGGCGTACTCCGCGAGAGAGGCGTCGAGCACCTCGCGTGCGGCGGCGTCGAGCGTCTCGAAGTCCGGAACCGCGTCGTCGTCGCTCGCTTCGGCGGCGGTCGCGACCACCTCGTGTGCGGTCCGGAACGGGACGCCACGCCGGGCGAGCAGGTCCGCGACGGCCGTCGCCGTCGTGAACCCGTCTGCCGCCTTCGTCGCGAGGGCGTCGGTGTCCCACGTCGCCGTGGCGACTGCACCCGCGGCCGTCTCCGTCGCCTCGGTCACGGCGTCAACCGTCTCCCACGCGTGCGGCGTGGCCCGCTGGAGGTCGCGGTTGTATGCGCGGGGCAGTCCCTTCAGCGTCGTCAACAGTCCGGAGAGACCGGCGTGTGCGTCGCCCGCCGTCGCACGGACCAGTTCGAGCGTGTCGGGATTCACCTTCTGGGGCATGATCGAGGAGGTACTGGCGTAGTCGTCCGCGAGGGCGAGGTCGCCGTCCTTCGCGAACAGGATCAGGTCCTCGGCGAGTCCCGACAGCGTCGTCGCGTGGGTCGCGAGGGCGCTCGTCGCCTCGACGAGGAAGTCACGGCTCGAGGCGGCGTCCATCGCGTTCTCCACGACGCCGTCGAACCCGAGGAGTGCCGCGGTGCGCTCGCGGTCCACGTCGAACGGCGTCCCGGCGAACGCCGCCGCCCCGAGCGGCG
>CAZEIO010000075.1:3400-8558 GCA_964512525.1 uncultured Halobacteriales archaeon | reverse complement strand
TCGGCAAGGTCGTCGGCACCGCCGCCCGCATCCAGGACGGCGAGCGGATCTTCACCGCATACTGCGAGGTCGAGGACGCCCCCCACGTGAAGGAGGCCTTCCGCCGCGCATACAACAAGATCGCGCCGCCCTGTCGGATCGTCGTCGAGCGGGGCGAACAGGAACTCATCGCCTGATCCCACCGCCCACTGCGCTCGCTGCCGCGTATCCCGTCGCACTCTTCTCTCTCCGCCTCCCGCGACACGCCTATAACCCGCCTGCCCGCAGGGACGGCTATGACGACCCTCGGAGTCGTGACCGACGCCGAGACCTTCGAGCGGATGCAGGACCCGCTCGCGGACCGCGGCGTCGCCGTCGAGTACGTCCCCACGCTCGAACGGGCCATCCACGTCTCGGGGACCGACGCCGCTCCCGTGCCGGCGGACGACCTCCGCGACCTCGCTGCCGAGGTGGACGTCGGGCACGTCTTCCCGAGTCGTCTGATGGAGGGCGCCGCCGTCGATGCTATCCTCGACGTGCCCTGGATCAACGGCCGCGAGGCGGTGCTCACGTCGCGGAACAAGGGCGGCGTCGTCGCCGCCCTCGACGCCGCCGGACTGCCGACGCCCGCGACGACGATGGTCTCGAATCCCGCGAGCGAGGCGACGCTAGAGGCGGTGTACGACCGCTTCGACCCGCCGGTGGTGGTGAAGCCGAACTCCGCGACGCGGGGCGTCGGCGTCGCGAAGGTCACCGACCGCGACTCGTTCCTCGGGGTCTGTGACTACCTCGACCTGGTCCACGACTACCGGGCGACGGGCGACAAGTCGTTCGTCGTCCAGGAGTACCTGCCCGACGCTCGCGACCTCCGTGTGATGACCGTCGGCGGAGAGTACGCCGGGTGTGTCGAGCGACGACTCCCGGCCGGCGACGCGCCGGGCGCCGACGGCGACCCCGGCCGCTGGAAGCACAACGTCCACCGCGGTGCCGTCGCGGAGGGCATCGACCCCCCGCCGGCCGTGCGTCGTCTCGCGGAGCGCGTCGCCCGCGAACTCGACATCGACTTCCTCGGGGTGGACCTCCTCGTCACCGACGACCGGACGGTGGTGAGCGAGACGAACGCTCGCCCGACCATCGACGACGCGGCGAAGTACGAACCCGACTTCTACGACCGGCTGGCGGCACTCGTCGAGGCACGGGCGGCGTAGTCGGCAACCGCAGGACGGCGTCGAGTCCCTGTCGGTCCAGTCCCGACCCGCTCAGGAGAGGTCGATGTCTGCGGAGTCCTCGACCGGGTCGAAGACGACCTCGAGGACGCCGTTGTTGTACGTCGCGGTCGCGGAGTGTTCGTCCACCCGGGTCGGCAGGGAGACTCGCTCCTCGTAGTTGCGGCGGTCGCTGCGGGCCGAGATGGTCAGCACCTCGCCGTCACAGGTGAGGTCTATCTCCTCCTTCTCGACGCCCGGCAGGTCCGCGACGACGCGAACGTCCTCGTCGGTCTCGTGAACGTCCACGTGCGTGTCGCCGCCGAAGTCGGTGTCGCCGGCGCCGGCCGTGGGTATGCCCTCGACGCCGCCCTCCCCCATCATTTCGTCCATCATCCGCTCCAGTTGGCGGAAGAGGTCGTCGAAGGGGTCATCACGGTCGTCACGGTCGTCGCGTCTCATGGACAGACCTACGACTGACCCGGGGAAAAACCTTCGGACGGCGGGGGTCCCACCTCAGCGTCCGAGTCCCACTCCGAGGGCCTCGTTCGTCCGCTCGCGGCTCTCTCGGCCGTCGGCCGTCGCCGTCACCGCCCGGACGGCGTCCACGTTCTCGGGAACGACGTCCGACTCCTGGTGGATCGCCTGGAAGCAGTACAGTTCCGGCCCGGCGGGTCCGTCCTCGACCGTGACCGACGCGCCGAAGACGCAGTTCTCCCAGAGGTCCCCCCGAGGACGGCCCCGGTCGTGGGCGAACTCCTTGAGAGCGCCGGAGCCGTCCACGCCTAGAGACTCGGGCACGACGAACACCCGGTCCTCGTCGCGGAGCAACTCCCGCACCGCCTCGGCCGTCGTGTCCTCCCCGAGCGTGACGTTCACCGAGTGGGTGTGCGTCAGCGTCGCGGGCACCTTCAGCCCGAGCGTGTCGATGTCGAGGTCGGGGAAGATGGTCTGGACGTCCGGCCCGTGGTGCGATGGCACCGTCACGGGGTCCGGGAGGACGTCGTTGATGGGGCCGCGACCGGACTGGGCGGGGTCGCCGCCCCGGCGGACGAGCGTCGCCCGTACCTTCTCGACGCCGTAGGCCTCTCGCAGCGGCGCGACGAGGCGAGACAGTCCCGTGGTGTTGCAGGAGACGACACGGACGTAGTCGGCGTCCACGGCGTCGGCGTAGTTCGCGCGAGCGACGAAGGAGGTGTCCGCGACGTCGGCGTCCTCACCGCCCTGGAAGAGCGCGGGCGTGTCGTGGGCCTCGTACAGCGAGCGGTTCTGTGCGCCGACGCCCGAGGGCGTGGCGTCCACTACCACGTCGCTGTCGGCGACGAGATCCTCGACCGGCCCGGCGACGTCGATGCCGGCGTCGTCGAACTGGTCGGCCCGCTCCGGCACCGCCGCGTACAGCGGGTAGCCACGGGCGACGGCCGTCTCCGCCTCGTGGTTGGGCCGCGTCTTCGCGACGCCACGGACCCGCATGTCGGGCTGGGCACGGACGGCGTCGGCGACTCGCTTCCCTATCGTCCCGTAGCCGTTGACACCGACCTCTATCATGCCCGTTCGTGCCCGCGGACGACGCATAACGGTTTCGAGAACCGGGCTCGTCCGTCGGCCGGGCACGGCGCGTCTCGCGGGGAAAAGGCGTAAGCCCGCCGCCGCCGACCGCCGGACGTGAGCGAACGCACGACGCGCCCCGACCTCGCGACGGCCGCCCGCACGGCCGTCGTGGACTGCATGGGTCTCCGGCCGGCGGAATCGTGCCTGGTCGTCACCGACGACGGCTGCGAACCGGTCGGCGAGGCACTCCACGCGGTGGCGACCGAGACGACCGAGGACGCCGCGGTGGTCCGCTACCCACCGGGCGACCAGCACGGCGAGGAACCACCCGCCCCCGTCGCGGCGGCGATGACCGGTGCCGACGTGGTGCTCGCGCCGACCACGCGGTCGCTGAGTCACACCCGCGCCCGCACCGCGGCGAACGACGCCGGTGCCCGGGTGGCGACGCTGCCGGGCATCACCGAGACGGTGTTCGAGACGGGACTGGACGCCGACTACGAGACCATCGCGGCGACGTGTCGCCGCCTGCACGATGCCCTTGCCGACGCCGACGAAGTCCGGGTCACCGACGACCGCGGCACCGACATCGTCGTCGAACCCGGCGACCGCGAGTGGCGCGAGGACACCGGCGTCGTCCACGAGGCCGGCGGTATGACGAACCTCCCCGCCGGCGAGACGTTCGTCAGTCCCGAGACGGCAAACGGCCGCTACGTCGTGGACGGCACCATGATGCCCCACGGCCGCCTCGAGGACCCCATCGAGTTCGTCGTCGAGGACGGTACGGTGACCGACATCTCCGACCCGGCGGTCCGCGAGGCGGTCGAGGACGCGGCGGCCGAGGTCGGCGACGCGGCCCGCAACCTCGCGGAACTGGGCGTCGGCGCCAACCCGGCCGTGACCGACCTCGTCGGCTCGGTCCTCCTCGACGAGAAGGCCGCCGGCACGGTCCACCTCGCGATCGGTGACGACGCGGGTATCGGCGGCGACGTCGAGGCCCCGATTCACCTCGACGGCATCCTCACCGACCCGACCGTGACGGTGGACGGCACGCCGCTGGAACTGCCCCGTCGCTGACGCCGACACGAACCCCTTTTGCCGTGGCGCCCCTGTTTCCGGTCATGACCGACGCCCCCGCGAGGGTGGGTGCCACCTGCCCCTCGTGTTCGCCCGCGGTACCGACGGAGCACGAGGTGCTCTCGACCGGCGGCGGGTACACCGTCCGTTGCACGGAGTGTGACCACGTCCACAAGACGACAATCGACGACACTACGATCCGGCGCGACGTCGTCGTGTCCCAGGACGGCGACTCCTTCGCGACCGACGTCGAGGTGCCGCCCGACGAACCGCTGTCGGTCGGCGACGAGTTCGTCGTCGAGAGCGAGGCGGGCGTGTTCGTCGTCCGGATCACCAGTCTCGAGGTCGGCGAGGAGCGACGCGCCGACGCCGCCAGTGCCGAGGACGTCCGGACCATCTGGACCCGCGACGTGGGCAACGTGACCGTGGATGCCACCGTCCACCCGCCGGAGGGCGGCGCCCACGACGAGACTCGCAGCGTGGACCTGCACGTCCCCGGCGACCACGAGTTCGTCGTCGGCCAGACGGAATCACTCGCCGACGTCGAGATCGCCGTCGAGCGCATCCGACTCCGGGACAGCGCGACGGGCTACGAACACTACCAACTGGAGCGGCCGGGTGACACTGCCCTCGCGAAGGACATCCTCCGACTGTACGCCCGTGACCGCTCGACGCGGCCTGACTTCCGGACCGCGTGGTCGCGCTGACATGATCTGGTCTCGTGACGACGCCGACTTCGACCGGCGACGTCGCGAGATGGTGGACCGCCTCGACCTCTCCGCGCCGACCGCCGCCGCGATGCGAGCGGTCCCTCGCCACGAGTTCGTCCCCGGGTCGCGGCGCGACCGGGCGTACGACGACCGCCCGCTGCCGATCGGCGACGGCCAGACCATCTCTGCCCCGCACATGGTCGCGACGATGGTCGAGACACTCGACCTCGCGGCGGGCGAGTGCGTCCTCGAGGTCGGCACCGGCTGTGGCTACCACGCGGCCGTCACGAGCGAGGTCGTCGGCCCCGATCGTGTGTTCACGGTCGAGTTCTCCACCGATCTCGCACAGACCGCCCGCGAGCGACTCGACCGGCTGGGGTACGGCGCCGTCTCGGTGCGAACCGGCGACGGTCGCGAGGGGTGGCCGGCCCACGCGCCCTACGACGCCGCCTACCTCACCTGTGCCGCCCCGGCGTTCCCGGACCCGGTCATCGACCAGGTCCGGGCGGGCGGCCGGCTGCTCGCGCCGCTCGGCGACCGCCGCCAGACGCTCGTGTTCGCCCGGAAGCGGTCGGACGGGACGCTCGACCGGGCAGAACGGGGCGCGGTCCGGTTCGTCCGGATGCGCGGCGACTGAGC
>CAZEIO010000075.1:0-3300 GCA_964512525.1 uncultured Halobacteriales archaeon | reverse complement strand
CATGGACCCGTCGGTGCTGCGGGAGGACATGGTCGAGGGCCTCGAACACGAGGCCAAGGCCGTGGTCCGCAGCGAGGCCGTCAGCGTCGCGATGCGGGCGGTGCCCCGCCACGAGTTCGTCGCGGACGAGCGCAGCGCCTACGCCGACACCCCACACGAGCGTCACGGCACGCGGGTGCTCTCGCCGAGTAGCGTCGGCCGACTCCTCGAGGCCCTGTCGGCCGAGGACGGCGACGACGTCCTCGTCGTCGGTGCCGGCGTCGGCTACACGGCGGCGGTGCTCGCCGCCATCGCCGGCGAGGCGAACGTCCACGCCGTCGACATCACCCGCCGGATGGTGTACGAGGCCCGCGAGAACCTCGACCGGGCGAGCTACGGCGGCGTCCTCGTGGACCACGGCGACGGCGCAGACGGTCTGCCGACGTACGCGCCCTTCGACCGTATCCTCGTCGAGTGTGCTGCCGTCGAGCCGCCGCGGGCGCTCGTCCGCCAGCTCGCCGACGACGGCCGGCTGGTGATGCCACTCGGCAACGGCGGACAGACGCTGTCGGTCGTGGACGCCGACGGCGCGGTGGTCCGCCGGCACGGCACCGTCGCGTTCGCGCCGCTGCTCGTGGAGGGCGAGCAGGCCGGCAGCGTCGAGCGAAACCGGACCGTCCGCGAGGACCGCGAGCGGGCGCGCCGCGCCGAGCGTCGCCGTTCCGGGTGGGAGCAGGACTGGATCGACTGGGACTAGATCTCCCCCTCCACGACGAGTATCTCGGTGTTCGGTCGCTTGTCCACGTACTCGCTGCCCGCAGGTGGCTTGACTGTCACGTCGAGCGTGCCCTCTGCCTGGTTCGGCCCGAGTTCGGGATTGACCGTCAGTTCGGCGGTGCCGTCGGCGCTCGTCGTCGCCGTCTCGATGGTGCTCTCGCCCTGCAGCAGTGCCGTGTCCTCGCGCACGACGACGGTGGCGTCTGCCACGGGTGCACCGGTGTCGTCCACGACCCGCACCACCATCTCCCGGTCGCCGTCGGCGTGTCCGATCACGGTCGGCTCCGGCTCGACGTCCACCTCGGTGACGCCGATGGCTCCGATTCCCTGCACCATCGACAGCATCACCGACAGGCTCGCGATGCCCACCACGAGGGCGATGACGAGTCTGACCGGCAGCCCCTCTATCGCGCGGTCGCCGACCACGAGGAGTCGTTCGTGCTCCATGGCCCCGCGTGGTTCCGCTCTCGCACTTGAACCCGTGTATCGCGCCGTCCAGCGGTACAAGTGTGAGGGGGCGACTAGCCCGGCCCGTGCCCGGTGACCTCCCGCCACTCGGTCGCGCCGCCGATGCCGACGGCCCGACGGCCAGACTCGGCACGCACCGCGCACCGGACGGCAGCGACGGCGCTCCGCTCCGGGTGGACGTCGCGCGCCCTCACGCGGCGCTGGTCGTCGGCAAGCGCGGTTACGGCAAGTCCTATACCCTGGGCGTCCTCGCGGAGGAACTCGCACGGACGGACGGCGTCGCGCCCGTCGTCGCCGACACGATGGCCGTCTTCGACGGCCTGACGCGGCCGGCAGACGGATCGGCCGTCCCCGCCGACACTGTCCGCCCGCGCGTCGCCGCCGCAGACCTCACGCCCCGCGCCTGGTGTGACGTCCTCGACCTGGACCCGGCGAGCGCGGTCGGCGGTCTCGTCTGGCGCGTCGCCCGGCAGACCGACACGCTGGCAGGGATGCGCGCGGCCGTCGCCGACGCCGACGCCGACCGCCCGACGCGTCGCGCCGCCGACAACCACCTCGCGCTGGCCGCCGACTGGGACGTCTTCGACCCCGGGGCGACGCTCGACCTCGACGGGACGGCGGCGACGGTGCTCTCGCTCGCGGACCGCGACCGTGCGGCGGCCAACGTCGTCGTCCGGGCAGTCGCCGACAGACTGTACGACCGTCGTCTCCGCGGGACGGGTTCGCTCCCGTGGCTGCTGGTGGACGAGGCACACGTCTTCTTCGACGGCGTCGCCGAGGGGGGCCTGCGGACGCTCCTCACCCGGGGTCGCTCGCCGGGCGTGAGTCTCGTCCTCGCCACGCAGCGTCCGAGCGCCGTTCCCGACGTCGTCCCCTCGCAGTCAGACCTACTCGTCGTCCACCGACTCACGAGTCGCCCGGACCAGGCGGCCGTCGAGCGAGCCCGGCCGACCTACGCGGCCGACCCGGTCGCCGACCGGACGCCGGCGACGCCGGGAGAGGCGACGCTCGTGGACGACGCCACCGAGACGGTCCACGCGGTCAGCGTCCGGGAGCGTGACACGCCACACGACGGCGACAGTCCGCGGGCTGGTGACCGCTAAGCTGCGCCCAAAAGGTCGCGCCGCTACCCGCTTTTCGTCGGACTCTGAAAAGCGCCCGAGGCGGGATTTGAACCCGCGTCACGACCGTGACAGGGTCGTATGATGGGCCACTACACCACCCGGGCAACCACACTCAGGTACCACCGGAAGCACCCATAAGACTTTCCAAACGGTCGCCGCCGGTTCGGGATACTGTGCCGGTGAGCCGACAGTTCTCCCCCCGGGGCCGGGACGGACTTCTCGTCCCGGTCTCCCCGCGATTCTCTCGGCCCTCTCTCTGCCTCGCCCCCTCTCTCGGCTCCCTTTCTCTGCCTCGCCCCCTTGACCGCGTGCGCCCGCAGGCGAAAGCGATAAGTGCGCCGCTCGCCTAACCGCCTGTAGTCTCTCGTGAAAGCAGCCTTCTCAGCACCCCGACTCGGACGCACTCACAGATGGTAGAAATAACTGACCACGAACTCGTTCCGGAGCACACCCTCGTTGACAGCGACGAGGTAGCGGCCGTGCTCGCGGAGTACGACCTGGAACGGACGGACCTCCCGAAGATAAAACAGGACGATCCAGCGATACCCGACGGCGCCGAGGTGGGAGACGTCGTCGAGATCGTCCGAGACTCCCGGACGGCCGACCAGGCGGTCGTCTACCGACTCGTCGTGCGATGACAGGAACCACAGGTTCGACCCGTGCCGACGGGGTCGAACCCGAGACAGCAGTCGGCCACAACACCACATGAGTACACAGCGAGACGCCAAAATCTACGTCAACGGCAGTCTGGTCGGGACCCATCCCGACCCGGGTGAACTGGCAGCACAGATCCGCGAAGCGCGACGCCGTGGCGAGGTCAGCGAGATGGTCAACGTCCGGGTGAAAGACCGGACCAACGAGGTCATCGTCAACGCCGACGCCGGGCGCGCACGCAGGCCGCTCTTGGTCGTCGAGGACGGCGAACCCCTCATCGACGACGAGGAGGTCGCGG
>CAZEIO010000074.1:7189-8559 GCA_964512525.1 uncultured Halobacteriales archaeon | reverse complement strand
CCGAGGACGCCGTCCAGGTGCTCGGCGGCTACGGCTACACCGAGGACTTCGCCCCCCAGCGGTACTACCGCGACGCGAAACTGATGGAGATCGGCGAGGGGACGAGCGAGATTCAGCAGTTGGTCATCGGCCGCGAGATGGGGCTGTAGGCTGGTCCGACGCACTCTCTCTCTCGGTTGTCGTCTCCCCGACGGCCGTTCGCCGCCCCTCTTGGACCACACTGCTCGACTCCGAGTCGCGGCCGTCGCCGGTCGTCGCGCACCGCGGTCGTCCGCTCGCCGAGGGAGTCGTGGTCGAGGCGTGTCCTCGAGCGGACACACAGCACTCTTGTCCTCGCAACGACCAGAACGAGCGTGACCGACTGCACGTACTGCGGCTGTTCAGTCGCGGCCCACGACCCGGTGTACGTCGAGGAGCGCCACGAGGACACCGGCGAGCGGGTCCCCGCGGGGTCGTTCTGTAACTACGCCTGTCTCGTCGCCCACGTCGAACGGGAGGGCTTGCAGGAGGGGGCGACCTGCGAACTCGACGCCGTGTAGTCCTACGGCGACGAACCCGGAGCCGAGGCGACCCGTCAGGGCCAGTTGCCGCCCTGTTCGTAGGCGTCCACGACGCGGTCGATGGCGACGGCGTAGGCGGCGGTGCGGAGGTTCGGTGCGTCGCTGTCCTCGTAGCGCGTGACGAGGTCGTGGAAGGCGTCCACGATGGTGGCCTCGAGTTCCTCGTTGACCCGTTCCTCGGTCCAGTAGAACCGCCCGCGGTTCTGGACCCACTCGAAGTACGAGACGGTGACGCCGCCGGCGTTCACGAGGATGTCGGGGAAGACGTACACGTCCTCGTCGGTGAGTACGTCGTCGGCTTCGGGCGTCAGCGGACCGTTCGCGGTCTCACAGACGACGTCGGCCTGCACCTCGCGGGCGATCTCGGCGGTGACGGCGTTTTCCAGTGCGGCCGGGACGAGGAGGTCCACGTCCATCGTCAGCAGTTCCTCGTTCGTGTACTCCGCCTCTGCGCCGTCGAAGCCGACGACGCTGCCCGTCTCGCGCTTGTGGTCCTTGGCGGCGCGGGTGTCGAGACCGCTCTCGGCGTAGATGGCGCCACTCGAGTCGCTGACTGCGACGACGCGGGCACCCTGGTCCTCCAGGAACTTCGCGGCGTTGAAGCCGGCGTTGCCGTACCCCTGGACGGCGACGCTCGCGCCGTCTAACTCCCGGTCGAGGTAGTCGAAGGCCTCGCGGGCGACGAACATCGTCGAGCGACCGGTGGCCTCGACGCGCCCGAGCGACCCGCCGGAGTCCGGTGCCTTCCCCGTGATGACGCCCGGTTCGGTGGTGCGCTCGAGCGTCTCGTAGGTGTCTTTGATCCAGTTC
>CAZEIO010000074.1:0-7179 GCA_964512525.1 uncultured Halobacteriales archaeon | reverse complement strand
GGGATGTCGCGGTCCTCGCCGATGATGGGTCGCAGTTCCTTCGCGAACGAGCGGGTGATGCGCTCGAGTTCGGCCTCGCTGTACTCTGCGGGGTCGATCTCGATGCCGCCCTTCCCGCCGCCGTACGGGATGTTCACCAGCGCACACTTGTACACCATCCACCCCGAGAGCGCCTTCACCTCGGCGCGCGTGACGCCGGGGTGGTAGCGGATACCCCCCTTGTACGGGCCGCGGTCACCGTTGAACTGCGACCGGTAGGCCCGGAACACCTCGACGGACCCGTCGTCCATCTCGACGGCGAGGTTGGTCTCCAGGATTCGCTCCGGATGTTTCAGCCGCGAGAGGACGTCCGCGGAGACGTCGACGTACCCTGCGGCGTCGTCGATCTGCTCCTGCAGACTCTCGAAGGGGTTGACCTCGTCCGACATATCCTCACAAGTCGGCCACGTCGCGAATAAGGGTAGCGAAATGGGCGGCGGGATCACGCCACGGGTTCACACGAAATCGCCGCGGGGAGTGCCGGTTGTCGCGAGCGACTACTCGGAACCGAATTGTGACTCGTCGTCCCGGTCGGCACCCGTCGTCGCGTCGACGTCCACGTCCACGCCGGCCGCCCGTGCCCGCGCCGCTATCTGTTCGGCCTGTGCCACCAGCGGCGCGTCCACCATCTGGTCGTCCACGCGGAAGACGCCCCGCCCCTCGGCCTCGGCCTGCCACCGTGCGGCGAGGACGCGTTCGGCCCACGCCACCCGCTCCGGGTCGGGCGTGAAGGCGTCGTTGACCACCGACACCTGCGCCGGGTGGACGACCATCTTCCCGTCGTACCCCATCTCGACCGCCGACAGCGTCGCCTCGCGGAGACCCTCGCGGTCCTCGAGGTCGGTGTGGACGGCGTCGATGGCGTCCACCTCTGCCGCCGCCGCGGCCGTGACCACCCGGCCGCGGGCGTACTCGACCTCCCGCCCCCCACCGGTACGGATCGCGCCCACGTCGGCCGCGAGGTCCTCGGCGCCGAGGAGGAGGGCGTCCGTCCGCGGGTGGTCGGCGATGGCCGGCGCCTCGAGGACACCCCGGGCCGTCTCGACGAGGGCCAGCACCGGCACGGAACGGTCGTGTTCCCGGAGGAGTCGAGCGAGCGTCTCGACGTCGTCCGGGCCGTCGGCCATCGGGAGCATCACGGCGTCGGGCGTTCCGCCCGCGAGGACCGTCGCGAGGTCCTCGTCGGTCGTCGGTGGTGGCGTCACCCGGACGCAGACCTCCGGGTCGGGGTCGAAGTCGGGGTCGGCGAGCGTCTCCCGGACCGTCTCGCGGGCGGCCGACTTCCGGTCTGGCGCGACGCCGTCCTCGAGGTCGAAGACGATGGTGTCGGCACCGCTGTCGGCCGCCTTCCGGAGCATCTCGGGGTCGTCACCGGGCGTGAACATGACGCTCCTGCGGACCATGCCCGACCGAACGTCGTCCGGGGGCTTGAATCCGGGCGATTCGCCGGACCGCCGCCGACGTCGCCGGTCGGACCGCCACGCCTATCTCCCGGCCGGGAGAGCGCCCCGCCATGACCGGGCTCTACTACGAGGACTTTGCGGTCGGCGAGACGATCGACCACGACAAGCGCCGGACGGTTTCCGAGAGCGACAACCAGCGCTTCTGTGACCTGACGATGAACCAGCAGCCTCTCCACCTCGACGCCGACGCCGCCGGCGAGACGCAGTTCGGCGAGCGACTGGTCAACGGGCTCTACACCATGTCGCTCGCGGTCGGTCTCTCGATTCCGGACACCACCGACGGCACTATCGTCGCGAACCTCTCGTACGATGACGTCGAACACCCCGAACCCGTCTTCCACGGCGACACTCTCGGCGCTCGCTCGACCGTGACCGACAAGCGCGAGACCAGCGACGGCGACCGCGGCGTCGTCACGATGCACGTCGAGGCGTACCGCGTCGAGGACGACGGCGAGACGGTCGTCTGCGAGTTCGACCGCACCGTCCTCTCGCTGAAGCGGCCCGACGCCGACTGACCGGCGATTCGGGCCGCGCGACGCGTGTCACTCTCCCACAGGCCGGAGCAACGGCTTTGTGCCGGCCTGCCGTCGTCGCCGCCGATGGACGTGTTCCCAGCGGCCGTCGAGACCGACCGACTCGCGCTCGAACCTCTCCACGAGAGCGTCGGCGTCCACGAGTACTACCGTATCTGCGCCGGCGAACGCGACGAGAACTTCGAGGCGGTGACCCAGTACATGCTCTGGTCCCCCCACGAGCACCCGAAGGAGACGCGGGACTTTCTCGCGGGCGTTGCGGAGGGGTTCGAGGACGGCGAGAGCGCCGAGTACGCCATCAGCCCCCGCGAGGGCGAGGACGGTGCCGGCGAACTCGCGGGTGCCACTCGTCTCGGGGTGGACTGGGACCGCCGACTCGCGGAGTTCGGGATGTGGCTCCGCCGGCCCTTCTGGGGTCGGGGCTACTCCGGCGAGCGCGCGGCCGCCCTGTTCGAACTCGCCTTCGACCACCTCGACCTCGACGCCGTCGCCGTCTCGCACCAGCCCGGCAACGAGCAGTCGCGCCGCGCCATCGAGAAGTACGTCGAGGCCCACGGCGGCCGCCACGAGGGGCTCCTCCGGAACTTCGCCGCCACGCAGGACGGCAGGGTGACCGACCAGCACCGGTTCACGGTCACGCGCGAGGAGTACGCGGCGGCCGACACCCCAGACGTCGGCGCTACCTTCGACTTCCGCTCCTGACCCGACCGACCCGCTCCCGGGTCATCGGTCGCCGTCGGTCCCGTCCGCGTTCTCGTCCCCGTCGCGGTCCCCTTCGTCCGTCTCGCCGTCGTCCGGCGTCACGTCCACGTCGAGGTCCTCCGGGTCGAGGTCCACCTCGACGTCCTCCGGTCCCACGTCGAGAGCGACGTCCGCGCCCGGGACGTCCGAGTCCGCTCCGGGCGCGTCCGCCGCGCCGCCGTCCTCGACCGGCGGGGCGAACTCCGGCGCGTCGGGGTCCACGTCCACGCCGGCGTCGGTCAGTCCGAGGCGACTCACGACGCCGTCGTACGTCGCCGCCAGCGATTCCGACTCGCGGAGGGCGGCGACGGCCGTCCGCAGGGGGTCCACCTCGGCGTCCCCGTCCGGTCCCTCGACGGCGAGAGTGAGACCGTCCCCGGTGTCCCACTCGGCGTCGGCGTGGCGGCGGAACACGCTGGCGAGGTAGCCTGCGGTCTGCATCGCCCGGACGGTAAACAGCAGCGACGTGCGGTCCTCGGTGCCGCCGAACGTCGCGTCGGCGAAGCCCTCCGTCTCGAACTCGGTCCGGACGAGGGCGTCCACCCGCTCCAGCGACTCGGGGGTGTAGTCGAGGTCGTACGCGGGCCAGTCGGCGACGAGCGTCTCGGCGTCCTCCTCGAAGCCCGCGACGAGTTCGTCGGCGTCGATGCCCGCCGCCGCGGCGGCCATCGCCACCTCGGGGTCGTCGGCGGCGACGGCCGCGAGGTCTTCGGCGTCCGTCACCGCCGACCCGGTCCGCGCCGCCGCGGCCTCCGCCTGCGGGTCGGCGACGGTATCGCCGTCGAGTCCCACCTCGGCCACGAGGGCGTCGTGGACGACGGCGAAGCGCGGCGCGTCGGTGAGGCCGTCGCTCGCGATGCCGAAGGCGTTGAGTCGAACTTCCCCGCCGCCGGGCGTCGGCACCGCGAGCGCCCAGCGGTAGTCCTCGTCCGCGACCCAGTCGGCGTCGTACGCGCGACGCATCGTCTCCGCGAAGTAACAGGCCGTCGAGGCGGCGATGGGCGCGACCGTCGCCGTCCGCCCGTCGTCGAGTTCGACCCGCATGTGCCCCGCCGACTCTCGCTGGTCGGCCAGCAACGCGTCGAGACGCGGCAGCGACGCGGGGGTGAAGTCGAGGTCGTACGAGCCCCAGAAGTCGGCGAGTTCGGTCGCCTGTTCCCGGAAGGCGGCGGGGTCGTCGCCGACCGCCCTGGCGACCGGTGCCGACCCGCCGCCAGGGCCGTCTCCACCGCGGTTCTCGTCGCGACCGTCTCCGTCGTCGTCGGCGCTCTCGCCGGGGCCTTCCCTGCGGTCCGTCGCCCCGTCGTCCGTGCCGGTCGCTGCCGACTCGTCGCCGCCGCCCGTCCCGGCGTCTGCTCCGCTGTCCGTCGCCCGGTCGTCCCGACTCGGCGTCGCGTCCCGGTCACCGTCGGTGTCAGCCCCGGTCTCCGTCACCGCGCGGTCGCCCGGCCGCCGGTCGGCCACCTCTCCCTCGGCGTCGTCGCCGCCCAGTAGCCGGCGGAGCCGGTCGAGCAGTCCCATCGGCCGTCACTCGGTCCGGCCGGCACAAAACGGTTCGGCCGCGCGGGCCTCGGCGTCCGTCGAACGCGAACCGCCAGCGAGCCGGGTGGCGTCACAGTCGCCGTCCGCGCTCTCGCGCTCGCCGCGGCGTCCACCGCGCCGTCCCCGGCGCGAACCTGTGGCAGTGGGCAGGCCCGCGCCGGCCGTCTCGCGAGAGCGCGGGCGACGCTCGCCTCTTCTGGATCGCTTATCAGGCTGGGGAGTGTATTCCGGCCATGAGTACGGACGCCGACGAGGACGCGACGGCCGACCGAATCACGGTCTTCTCCGACTACGTCTGTCCGTTCTGCTACCTCGGCCGGACGTCGCTGGAGCGGTACCGGGCCGACCGCGAGGACGCACTCGCCGTCGATTGGCATCCCTACGACCTCCGAGGGCACAAGCGCGGTCCCGACGGCGAGATAGACGACTCCGTCGAGGACGGCAAAGACGAGGCGTACTTCGACCAGGTGCGCGAGAACGTCGCCCGCCTCCGCGACGAGTACGGCGCCGAGGAGATGCTCGGCATCGACGCGGTGCCGGACGTGGACTCGCTGGACGCCCAAGTCGTCTCCGTCCACGTCAGCGAGACACGCCCGGACGCGTGGCCCGACTTCGACGCGGCGCTGTTCGAGGCGCTGTGGGTCGAGGGCCGCGACATCGGCGACCCGGAGGTCCTCGCCGCCGTCGCCGAGGAGAGCGGTCTCGACGGCGAGACGGTGCGGACGGCACTCGCCGACGTCACGCTCCGAGAGCGCGTCCACGAACTGTTCGAGGAGGCTCGCTCGCAGGGCGTCTCCGGCGTCCCCACGTTCGTGTACGACGGCCACGCGGCCCGCGGCGCGGTGCCGCCGGCGCACCTACGCCGGCTGGTGGAGGGCGCCTGACCGGAGAAGCCGTGACGCGCGACACTGACCGAGGGCGAGCGCGGGCCCGTGCCCCCGGTAGCGTGACGACGGCCTTCGCGCCCGCCGACGCCGGCGGCGGCGGCATCAGCCTCGCGACTGCGGCCGGCGTCACCGCCGACGTCACCCTCGCCGACGAGACGCGAGTGACCCTCGACGGCGACCCGACGTCGTTCGACCCCGTCACGATCGCACTCGACACCCTCGGCGTGACCGCGGACGTCGCGCTCACGGCCGCGATCCCGGTCGGGCGGGGCTTCGGCGCCAGCGGCGCGGCCACGCTCGCGACGGTCTTCGCCGCGGACGCCGCCGCGGCCCTCGGCCGCGACAGCGACGACCTCGTCACGGTCGCGGCCGACGCCGAGGTCGCCGCCGGGACGGGCCAGAGCGACGTCTTCGTCCAGGAGGCGGGCGGTCTGGCGTTCGACGTGGGCGACGGGCGGGGGCGCCGCGAGCGGACCGACCGGGTCGGCTACGCGTCGTTCGGTCCCATCCCGACGACGTCGGTACTGGGTGACACGGCGACGATGGCCCGCGTCGCCGACGCCGCCCACGACGCCTTCGCCGACTTCGACCCCGACGCGCCGCTGTCGGCGATACTCGACGCCGGCTGGCGGTTCGCGCGGGCCACCGGCCTGCCGACGGACCGGGTCCGACGGGCGGTCGCGGCCGTCCGCGAGGCTGGCGCGGCCGCGACGATGGCGATGGTCGGCGAGACGCTGGTGGCGACGCCCGACGCTCCGCTCTCCGCGCCCGTCTTCGACGACGCCGTCACCGGCCGGACGCGGGTGACGACCGATGGCGTTCGCCGTCTCGACCGCGAGGACTGATCTCGCGGCTCGCTCCGGGCCGGTCCGTCGTCCTGCCGAGTGTGTCCGCCGCGCGGTCTGTGAGGAACTCCGGGTGCGGTCCGTGTGCGTCCGGACGGTGGGCGAACCCGGCCGCCACTTCCGCGAGGCCGGCGAGTGACCGCACCCGCACGGACTCGACCCGGACGTGACGGTCGCCTGGTCGGGGACCGTCCGGCCGCGGTCAGAGGACGGTCCCGTGTTTCTTCTCGGGACGCTGTTTCTCGAGGTCGCGGTAGAACTGGAAGCGGGCGGCGAGTTCCGCCCGGAGTTCGGAGGGCGGGACGATGTCGTCGATGACCACCTCGCTGGCCATTCGGTGGACGTCGATGTCCTCGCGGTACTCCGCGCGGAGTTCGGCCTCGCGCTCCGCACGCTCCTCTGGGTCGTCGATGTCCGCCAGGCGGTTCGCGTACACCGCGTTGACAGCAGCCTCGGGACCCATGATAGCTATCTCGCCCGAGGGGAGGGCGATAGTGGACTCGGGGTCGTACGCCGGCCCGGACATGGCGTAGATGCCGGCCCCGTAGGCCTTCCGGAGGACGACGCACTGTTTCGGCACCGTCGCCGCGCTCGTGGCGTATATCATCTTCTTGCCCTGTTCGAGGATACCCTCCTTTTCGACCTGCGAGCCGGCCATGAAGCCGGGCGTGTCACAGAGGTAGAGAAGCGGGACGTCGAAGGCGTCGCACTTCCAGATGAACTCCGCGGCCTTCGAGGCGGCGTCCGGGAAGATGGCCCCGGCGCGGCGCCGTGGCTGGTTGGCGACGATGCCGACCGGGCGACCGTCGATGCGGGCGAAGGCGGTGAGTATCTCGGCGCCGTACTCCGGCTGGAGCTCGAACAGGCTGTCGTGGTCCACGACGCGTTCGATCACGTCACGCACGTCGTACGAGCGGTTCGGCTCCTGGGGGACGACCGAGTCGATGCCGCGTGGCGACCGGGCGGGGTCCCGTGGCTCGGCCCGCGGCGGGGACTCGTCGGCGCTGTCCGGCAGGTACGAGACGAGCTGGGCGACCAGCTCGCGGGCGTGTTCCTCGTCCTCGGCGACGAGGTCGGCGCTGCCGGAGTGGCGGGCGTGGACCTCCGGCCCGCCCGGCTCCTCGAGGTC
>CAZEIO010000073.1:247-8939 GCA_964512525.1 uncultured Halobacteriales archaeon | reverse complement strand
GACCGCCGCTCCAGCGGCGCGACGTCGCCGATGAACGCGAGGGCACCGGTGGTCATCGCCGAGAAGGCGGCGGCGATGACGACCATCCCGAGGCCCGCGACGGCGACGCGACCCCACAGTCCCGTCGGGACGGTCGCGCCCGCCTCGACGAGCGCGAACACGCCCGACCCGGCCATCCCAGCGACGATGAGCGGCTTCCGGCCCGCGGAGTCGGCCACCCGGCCGAACAGCATCATGAACACCGACTGCCCGGTGGGATTGATCGCCAGGAGGACGCCCATCACGAGTTCGGCGGCGAGGACGTAGCCGAACAGGTCCACGCCCCCGTCGAGTACCGTCCGGGTGAGGTACACCGGCATCAGCGACATCACCCCGAGGACGGTCATGTTCCGCAGTGCGAGGGCGACGTAGAGCCACCAGAGTCCGTTCGTCCGGAGGTGTTCGCGGTCGTCCACCGCGGGGAGGAGTCGCCGGCGTATCTCGGCGCCCACCTCGCGGACGCTCGGCGACCGGTCCGGCGTCGGCGCGGGATCGACGACCAGTGCCGCGGCGAGCGTCGAGAGCAGACTCAGGCCCGCGATGGTGAGGTAGAGACCGGCGGGCGCGAGGAGACCGAGGAGGACGCCCGCGGCGACCTGACCGCCCGCGAAGCCGACGCCGCGGGCGGCGTTGAAGAAGCCCAGCGACCGACCGCGGGCCTGGTCGCCGCCGATGTCGCTGACGATGGCGAGCATCACCGGTTGGAAGCCGACCGCGAAGACGGCGTACAGCGCACGCAGGCCGATCGGTCCCCACACGCCCTCGACAAGCGTCAGCGGGACGATGAGCACCGACGCTATCAGGCCCGTGCCGACCATCACCGCACGGCGACGGCCGGTCACGTCCGCGACGGCACCCCACATCGGGGCGAACACCGTCATCCCGAGGAAGTACGCCGTCAGCACCATGCTCACGGCGAACTCGGAGCCGCCGCGGCCGACGTACACGGCCATCGCCGTCCCCATCAGGATGCCCGAACCGAACCGCGTCGCGCCGGCGAGCCCGATGGCCGCCTGCTGGACCCGCGACGCTCCCGCGCCCGGGGTCACGGCCGGGCCGTCGCCGTCGCTATCCGGTCCGCCGCCGTCGGCCGTTCCGTCGCCCGCGCCGCTCACTACTGCCGGGTACGTCTCCACGGTGTAAACCCCTCCGGGTCTCGGACGGCCTTGCCAGCGGTTCACGAGCGCTCGCCGGCCCCTGCCGGCCGAAGACCGGGAGCGGCGACGACCGCCGTGGACGACCGGCGACCGGTTCACTCAAGACCGGTGCGGTCGGGGGTGGTGGCATGGCCGACGGACCGGACGTGCTCGTCCTGCCCGACGACGTACACGGCATCGACGCCGCCGACTACGCCGCCGAACTCCGGGCGCGACTCCCGGACCGGGAGGTGGCCTTCGCCCGTGACCGGGACCGACTGCTCTCGCTGGCGGCCGACGCACCGGTCGTGACCGGTCTCTACGCCGACGACGAGCTCGTCGAGACCGCCGCCGAGTTGCGACTGTTCGGCTGCATCTTCGCCGGCGTGGACCACCTCCCCGTCGAGCGGATGGCCGACCGCGGCGCGGCGGTGACGAACGCCTCGGGCGTGCAGGCGCCCAACGCCGCCGAACACGCGGTTGGCGGCCTGCTGTCGCTGATTCGTGGCTTCGAAACCGCACGACGCCGCGGAGAGAACCGCGAGTGGCGCACCTACCCGACCGGCGAACTCGCGGGATCGACCGTCGCGGTCGTCGGGATGGGCGCCATCGGTACCGCCGTCTGCGAGCGACTGGCGCCCTTCGACGTCGAGCGAATCGGCGTCCGTCACACGCCCGAGAAGGGCGGACCGGCCGAGCGAGTGGTGGGCTACGACGAGGCCGGCAGCGCCTTCGCCGCCGCCGACCACGTCGTCCTCGCCTGCCCGCTGACCGACCTCACGCGAGCACTCGTGGACGACGCCGCCGTCCGTGCGCTACCGCCGCACGCCGTCCTCGTGAACATCGCCCGCGGACCGGTGGTGGACACCGACGCCCTCGTCGGTGCACTGCGTGGCGGGTCGATAGCGGGCGCACTGCTTGACGTCACGGACCCCGAACCGCTGCCGGCGGACC
Source organism: uncultured Halobacteriales archaeon (assembly GCA_964512525.1). Classification (GTDB taxonomy): domain Archaea; phylum Halobacteriota; class Halobacteria; order Halobacteriales; family SW-7-71-33; genus SW-7-71-33. Next base: position 6,810 of record CAZEIO010000073.1, on the reverse strand, counting down.
ACCCGCTCTGGGACTTCGAGAACGTCCTGATAACGCCGCACAACGCCGGGCACACGCCGAAGTACTTCGAGCGGATGGCCGACATCGTCGCCGACAACGTCGAACGGCTCGCCGGGACGACCGAGAGCGGCGACCTCCGCGGGGCCGACCCCGACGCCGCCGACCTGCGGAACCGCCTGCGCTGAACCGTCTCCCCGCTCAGACGTACCCCTCTGCGGCCAGCAGTTCACCGTTGACGAGTGACGCGCCGGCCGCGCCCCGGAGCGTGTTGTGGACGAGGCAGTCGAACTGGATCCCGGTGTCGGTGGACTGCGGCGGGCCGACGGCGACGCTCATGCCGCGGTCCGTTGACCGGTCGAGGCGGGGCTGGGGCCGCTCGGGGTCCTCGTGGACGCGGACGAGGTGGTCGGGCGCACTCGGCAGGTCGAGCACCGGAGCGTCCCGCAGTGCGTCCACCGCTGCCTCGACGCTCGGCCCTGCCGACCCACTCGCGTCGTCCGCGAAGTCAACCCAGACGGACTCGAGGTGGCCGTCGAGGGTGGGCACGCGGTTGCACGAGGCGGCGACGTCGGCGTCGTGAGGCGAGAGGCCGTTCGCGGCCGACCCGAGCAGTTTCCGCGTCTCGCGTTCCATCTTCTCCTCCTCGCCGCCGATGTGCGGAAGGACGTTGTCCAGTATCTCGTACGCGGCGACGCCGGAGTAGCCAGCGCCGGAGACGGCCTGCATCGTCGCCACGCGCACTCGTTCGGGGTCGTGACCCGCGTCGGCGAGAGCGGCCAGCGGCGGCACCATCGCGATGGTCGAGCAGTTGGGGTTCTTCACGAGGTGGCCGTCCCAGTCTCGCTCGGCGGCCTGTGTCTCCAGGAGAGAGAGGTGGTCGGCGTTGACCTCGGGGATGACCAGCGGTACCTCCGGGTCCATCCTGGCGTTCGAGGAGTTCGACGAGATGGTGTAGCCGGCCTCGAGGAAGGCGGGTTCGACCCGTGCGGCCACGTCCGACGGCATCGAGGAGAAGAGCAGGTCGAGGTCGGGGATGTTGTCCGGGTGCCCCTCGACGACCGGCGTGTCGGCGACGGCGGCGGGGACGGGCGTCTCCAGCCCCCACGGAGCAGCGTCGGCGTACGGCTTTCCCGCAGAGCGGTCGCTCGCCGCGAGCGTCACGAGTTCGAACGTCGGGTGGTCGGCCAGTAGCGTCACCAGTCGCTGTCCAACGGCACCGGTCGCCCCGAGGACGCCGACACGTTTCGGTTGCATACGCTCCCGCCGTGCGTCGCTCCCCTAAACTGTTCGGTCGCCGCGCGTCCTTCGGGCGCCTACCCTCTTAGGTCCGGTCCCGCCAGCCGGCGAGGTCGTCGATTCGGGCGAACGCCGCCCGCTCGCGCCCGCCGCCCGCGGACTCGACGACCTCCTCGAGAAACTGCAGTCGGTCGATCAGTGTCGCCTCGTCGTAGGCCGGAACGTCGAGGCGGGACGCGTGGACCGTCGCCTCGATGGCCGCCGCGAAGCCCCGCCGTACCGTCGGCACCGACCGCCGCCGGACGCCGCCGTCGGTCGGCCACAGCGCCCAGTCCACCCACTCGGTCCCGCCCGAGGTCCCCGCGGACAGGCGCTCGACCTCGACACGGACGTGGGCGGCCGCCGCCGGACTCACCGGATCGTCCCGCTCGACTACCCCGAGAGCCGCCTCGACGAACGCCACCGGGTCGTCCACGAACTGGACGACGCCCTCGCCCTGGCGCTCGAAGTTGCCGCGCGTTCGCGTCCGGCCCCAGGTCCGGGCGGTGACGGTATCGCCGTCGTCGGTCGCCGCTCGCGACCCCGTGTGCAGTCCCAGGGCGGCGAAGTTCCACCGGTCGTTGGGACCGAGCGTCGCGACGACGGACTCCGTGACGCCGTCGTCGGGCAGGGAGCGCGGCCAACGGCCCTCGTCGCCGCCGTCGGGAGCGTCGGTCACACCTCCACCCCCCGCCGGAGCGCGACGAACAGGGCACCGGCTATCAGGTCGGCCGTCGTACCGGGGTTGATACCCTCGGCGACGAGTTCGTCGGCGAAGGTCCGCACGGCCGCCGGGTCCGTCTCGTCCACCGCCCGGGCGCGACGGGTGACCGACGCCGCCGTCTCCGGTCCGTGGGTGTCCGCGACGAACGTGTCCGGTTCCTCGGCGAGGAGTTCGAGGTACACCGCCGCCGCGCGGTCGGTGACGGGTCCCGACCGGTCGCGGATGCGGTCGGCGGCGTCGAAGACGCGTTCGTGGCCGGTGGTCCACTCGCGGGCGACGCCGTCTCGCTCCGCGGACCGCTCCATTACGTCGGCGAGTGTTATCGCTCGCTCGCGGAGCGCCGGGACGGCCTCACCGCCCCGCCGCACGTCCAGTGGCTCCAGTCCCTCCGGTGGGTCACGGACCGCCACGGCCACGTGGTCGAAGGCGCGGTAGAAGCCGGCGGCGTCCGAGACGGTCGTGTCCTCGACCACCGCCGTCGTGCCGTCGGCGTCGAGCGTGTGGTCCGGCGTGGCCGCCGCACGCACCAGCGGCGCGAGCGTCAGCAGTGCGCCGAACTGGGTGTTGCCGCCCTCCTGCTGGCTCATCCCCTCGACGGCCCGCTCGAACGCCTCGCCGACGCCGACCGACGGGTCGGCCAGGGTCTCGATGCCCGGGCGCGCGCCGACGGCACCAGCGAGGAAGTGGTCGAACCGCAGGTCTTCGTGGTCTCGCTCGCGGTCCACGTTGCCCGGCTTCGGCGTGCTGGCGACCTCGAGCAGTAACGCGAGCTGTGCGTCGCCCGCCGTCGTTCGCATAGAGTCGTCTTCGCCGGCCCGGAGTTAAGTTCGTGGGAGTACGCCCGTCACTCTCGGATCGCCGGCGCCTGGTCTCGAGCCCGCCCGTCGGCCGCGAACCACTCCTCGACGGCACGGCGCACCCGCTTCAGTGCGGTGAGGTCGGTGCTCGGTCGCCCCACGCTCACCGCGTCGGCCCCACAGGCCAGATACTCGCGCACGGTCCGGCGGCCCCGGACGCCGTTGTTGGCGACGACGGTCACGGCCGCCGGGACGCGCCCGACGACCTGTGCGACGACGCCCTCGGAGTCCATCGCGTCCACGTGGACCGCGTCCGCGCCGGCGTCGGCGAGGCGAGCCGAGAGCGCCGGGAGGTCCACCCCCTCGACCTCGGTCCGCACCTTCACGGAGACGGTCGCGCCGGCGTCGCTCGCGGCCCGTACCTGCGCGGCGAGGCGGTCGCCGTCCTGGAGGAGCGCCTGTCCGCCGCCGATTCGGGTCGTCTCCCGCTGACGGCAGTGGGCGTTCACCTCCAGGACCGCACCGTGGTCGGCACAGACGGCCGCGACCGGCGTGACGGCTTCGGGCGCGACGGCGCGGACGTTGACGCCCGCCCGTATCGGGGCGTCGGCGAGGGCGGCTATCTGGTCGGCGACGAACGCCACCGGGTCGGGCGGGAGGAACTCGTCGCGGTCGCGTTCGACCGCGCCGCGGGCCGCCTCGCGAGTCGGCCCGTCCACGGGAACACCGCCGAGGAAGGCGAGGTCGGCGACGTCCGCCGCCCGCCGTGCCCACGCTGCGTCCGACCGGCCGCTGAGACTCGCCAGTGCGAGTCGCGGCGGGTCGTGACCGTCGAGGGGGCCCTCGGGGGACACGGCGGTCAGCGAACCTCCGCGACGGCGTCCGTTACGGCCCGGACGACACGGGCGGCGTCCTCGCGACTGTCGATGGTGATGTCCGTGCGAACCGTCGGTGTCCCCAGTTCCGTCGGGTCGTCCTCGTCCAGAACGACGGCGTCCACGAAGGGGTACGCCTGCGGGAGACCGGGCGTCCCCGGCGCGGCCCCGATGGCCTCCATCATCTTCACTGCCGGCCCGGAGAACGCCTCCTCACCGAGGAAGGGCGAGACGACGACCACCGTCGTCTCCATCAGGGCGTCGGCGACGCCGGGCAGGGAGAGTATCGGGCCGATGCCCGCGACGGGGTTCGACGGGCCGACGACGACGGTGTCCGACAGGGCGTCGAGGACACCCGGTGCGGGGTCGGCACGGGCCGCGCCACGGAACTCGACGTCCTCGACCGCTGGGTCGCCCCCGTGGTGGACCCAGAACTCCTGGAAGTGCATCGCCCCGTCGGGCGTGTGGACGATTGTCGCCACGGGGTCGTCACTCATCGGGAGGACGTCGATGGAGACCCCGAGGGCGTCGGCCAGCGTCGCGACGACCTCGGAGAGGGGTTCGCCCCGGTCGAGCAGCGAGGTGCGAGTGATGTGGACCGCGCGGTCGCGGTCGCCGATGGTCATGAACTCGCCGACGCCGGAGAAGCGCCGCCAGTTCGCGATGTCACGACCGGCCGTCTGTCGCTCCTCGTCGAGATAGTCGGGCGCCGTCGAGAGACCCGCGGCGTCGGCGATGTTCTCGAGTGCGCCGTGGGTCCGCTTCGTGTCGCCGTCGATCCCCCACCACGTCTCGCGGTCGAGGATGCCCCCGCTCTGGAAGAGGAGCGTGTCCACGTCCGGACAGACGAGGAGACCACCGATCTCGACGTCGTCACCCGTGTTCGCGACGACGGTGATCTCCTCGGGCGAGAAGGCCGCACCGGCGCCGTCCAGTAGCTTCGGCGTTCCCGTACCCCCGGAGAGGAACGTGACCATGTGTCCGCTTCGACCATCGGCCTATAATCGGTTTCGACCGGCGTCGGAGGAAACCACGGATCGGACACCAGCACCGCTTTGAGGCTCTGGGTCTCAGGACGATCCATGACGGTCAGACACGACGACATCCGGGTGGACTGGCTCGGCTACGCGACGGTCCGAATCGAAGGCAGCGACGCGACGGTGTACCTCGACCCCGGACGGTACGGCGTCCTCGAGGACTACGCCCCCCGCGACGGCGACGTCGTCTGCGTCACCCACGACCACCACTACGACTCCGACGGCATCGACCGCGTCGCGAGCGAGGACGCCACCGTCGTCGCCTACGACGGCGTGGACCCCGCGGGTATCGACCGCGACGTGGTCGGTCTGGACGAACTCGACCGCCGACTGAGCCACGTCGGCCACCGCGACAGTCTCCGCGTCGGCGACGTCCGCGTCGAGTCCTACCCCGCACACAACACCCCAGACGGCCACGTCACCGAGGACGGCCAGCCGTTCCACCCCGAGGGGTTCGGCGTCGGCTTCCGCGTCGTCGTCGAGGGCGTCTCCCTGTTCTGGACCGGCGACACCGACGTCCTCGACTTCCACGCCGACGTCGGCGCCTCGGTGTTCTGTCCGCCCATCGGCGGGAGTTTCACGATGGACCGCCACGAGGCGGCCGAACTCGCCGAGGCGATGGACCCCAACCTCGTCCTCCCCGTCCACTACGACACCTTCGAGGCACTCGAGGCCGACGAACGTGCCTTCGCCGCCGACGTCGCGGCACGGGGCGTCCCCGTCGTCCTCGACGACCCCGACGAGCACCCGAACTGAGGGGTCCAGAGACCCGAACCGCCGTCACGGTGGCACGGTCCACTCCCGACGGCCACCGCACGCCGCGGGGCGACAGTCTGCCGGCGTCGGACCGGCACCCACCACCCGGGACGGGTCCGCCACCGACGCAGGCCCCGCCACCGCGGAGCCGACGGCGCGTTCGTCGCCGTTCGACGCCACCCAGACCACCGCCACCTCCGTGCCGGCGGAGACGTTCTCGACGGTGACGGTGTCGCCCTCCTCGAAGGGCAGGCCGACGACCCGCCGACTGGTGTCGTTGACCGCGACGTAGAGCCGACCGGAGTTCTCCGTGGTGAAGGCCGCGCCGCCTGCGTGTTCGACCGTCACCGTCCGGGCATCGGCGTCGTAGCGGAAGTCGAGGGTGGCCTGTGGCACGTCCAGACCGCCGGGCGCGAGACCGCCGAACAGCACCGCCACGCCGAGGGCGACGACGAACAGGAAGGCGACGCCGAGTCCGACCGCCGCTGCCAACCGGAGCGCCCGCGGCGGCCGGCGACTCTCCCGGCGACGCTCGCGCTCTGCCGCCGCGAGTCGCTCCCGACCACCGTCACGCTCTCCGTCGGGTGGGCGGCGCTCGTCGTCACCGCCGTCGCCGTCGGCGCCGTCCTCGCGACCGCTCACGGGGGCGGTTGCGGAGCGCGGTTGAAGTCGCTTCTCGTTCGCGACGGAGGGACGGTCGGTGGCAACGCAAGGAGAGGGCGCTCGACCGCGGGATCAGACGACGCCCATGTCGGTCAGGCGCTCCGGCAGGTAGGTGTCGGTGACGAAGTCCAGCCCGCGAGAGGCGAGTGACTGCTGTTCGGCCTTCTTGTTTATCTCCAGTTGCAGTTCGATCTGCTCGCGCCAGAACTCGGTGTCGAAGCGGGGGTCCTCCAGTTCCGACTCGAGGGCGTTGACGTCCGAGTCCGACAGCGGGTCGGTCGGCAGGTCGTACTCGACGATGTCCCGCGGCCGGATGCCGACGAACTGGGCGGCCGGCGTCGCGAGGTACTGCGAGAGGTGGGCGGACTTGATGGAACCGTAGGCCACGGAGCCGTAGATGCGGTACGACCACGGGTCGCCGTCGGTGAAGACGGTG
>CAZEIO010000073.1:0-237 GCA_964512525.1 uncultured Halobacteriales archaeon | reverse complement strand
TTATCAGCCGCCGGGTCGCCCGCGCGGGCTCACCGCTGAGGTGGACGACGAGGGCGTCGTACTCCTCGTCGAAGCCGTTCTCGACGAGGCGGTCCCGCATACCACCCGTCTCGACCGCGAGGACGAACTCCGCGTCGTTCTCGAGGAACTCGATGGTATCGGGGTCGTTCGGTATCTGGTAGCCGCCCTCGCCGACGTCGTCCTGACAGTGGATCTCCCGCTCGCCGCGGCGGGTCT
>CAZEIO010000072.1:0-8962 GCA_964512525.1 uncultured Halobacteriales archaeon | reverse complement strand
TTCGTTCCCTGAGCCGTCCGGGCCGGTCGCAACGGCCCCGCGGTTTCACTTTCGCCTTGGTACCCGAGCCGTTAAGCGCTCGGATCGGGTAGGTGACGGCGATGGCGACGACCGACGAGGCGGCGTACGTCGAACACCCGTTGCTGACCGGCGGGGTCGTCGAGCGGCGACTCTACCAGTTGCGACTCGCCGGGACCGCCGGCGAGGCCCACACGCTGGTCTGTCTTCCGACGGGACTGGGCAAGACGACCGTCTCCCTCCTCGTCACCGCCCGCCGCCTGCACGAGGTCGGCGGGCGGGCACTGCTGCTCGCGCCGACGAAGCCGCTGGTCCGGCAACACGCCGAGTTCTACCGCGAGGCCCTGACGGTTCCCGACGACGAGGTGGTCGTGTTCACCGGCGACGTCAGCCCCGAAGACCGGGCCGCCCTCTGGGACGACGCCCGCGTCGTCGTCGCCACGCCACAGGTCGTCGAGAACGACCTCGTGGGCGGGCGCGTCTCCCTCGCGGACGTGACTCACCTCACCTTCGACGAGTGCCACCGGGCGACCGGCGACTACGCCTACAACTACATCGCCGAGCGCTACCATCAGGACGCGACCGACCCGCTCGTGACCGGCATGAGCGCCTCGCCCGGCGGCGACGAGGAAGCCATCCTCCGGGTCTGTGAGAACCTCGGCATCGAGACGGTGGAGGTGATGACCGAGGAGGACGCAGACGTCGCGGAGTACACCCACGACACCGAGGTGGAGTGGGAGACCGTGGAGTTACCCGATGCCGTCGCCGACATCCGCGACGGGCTGAACGAGGTCATCCGCGACCGCCTCACTCGCCTGAAGGAACTGGGCGTCTGTTCGACCACCCAGCCGGACCTCTCCCAGAAGCAACTGAACGAGGTGCGCGGTCGCCTGCAGGAACTGATAGACGCCGGCGACTCGGACGGCTTCGAGGGGATGAGCCTCCACGCCGAGGTGATGAAGTTGCGGCAGGCGGTCACGCTCGTCGAGACGCAGTCCGTCGAGGCCGTCGAGCGCTACTTCGAGCGCCAGCGCCAGGCCGCCCGCTCCTCCGGCGCGTCGAAGGCCGACCAGCGACTGGTCTCCGACCCGGCGGTCCGGGAGGCGATGCGGAAGGCCGAGGCGTACGACGGCCTCCACCCGAAGTACTCCCGCACCCGGCGGCTCGTCGCGGAGACACTCGGCATCGACGGCGGCGAGCGAGTCATCGTCTTCACCGAGTCCCGCGACACCGCCGAGGCGCTGACGGACTTCCTCGGCGAGCACTTCGCCGTCGCCCGCTTCGTCGGCCAGGGCGACCGGCAGGGGTCGGACGGAATGACCCAGGCCGAACAGCAGGAGACCCTCGAGGCCTTCCGGGACGGCGAGTTCGAGGTGCTCGTCTCGACGAGCGTCGCCGAGGAGGGCCTGGACGTGCCCGAGGTGGACCTCGTCCTCTTCTACGAGCCGGTGCCGACTGCCATCCGCTCCATCCAGCGCAAGGGCCGCACCGGCCGACAGACCGAGGGTCGCGTGGTCGTCCTGATGGCCGAGGACACCCGCGACGAGGCCTACTTCTGGATATCGAAGCGCCGCGAGGACGAGATGGAACAGGAACTCCGGTCGCTGAAGAGCGCCGCCGAAGACATCGACGCCGAACTCGCACAGAGCGACCTCGGCTCGTTCGCCGACGACGACGGCGGCGGGAACGAGACGACGACCGACGGCACGGACGCAGACGAAACCACGCCCGGCGCCGGTCGGGCGGAACTCACTGACTTCGCGGCCGCCGCGGAGAGCGACGACGGGAAGAGCGACGGCGAACCCTCCGGGACGGTCGCGACCGCCGGGACGGAGACCGGGGCCGACAGCGATGACGCGGTGGAGGTGGTCGTGGACCAGCGAGAACTGGAGTCGAACATCGCGCGCGACCTCTCGCTCCGTGACGACGTGGAGACGCGCCTCGAGACGCTCGCCGTCGGCGACTACGTCCTCTCGGACCGCGTCGCCGTCGAGCGAAAGACCGTCGCCGACTTCGTGGACACCCTCGTCGGCGGCGACCGGTCGATGTTCGAACAGGTGGGAGACATGGCCCGCCACTACGCCCGACCGGTCGTGATACTCGAGGGCGAGGGTCTCTACGCCGAACGCGACGTCCACCCCAACGCCATCCGCGGGGCACTCTCCTCGCTGGCCGTGGACTTCGACGCCTCCGTCCTCCGGACCGAGGACGCCGAGGACACTGCCGACCTCGTCGCGACCGTCGCACGGCGGGAACAGACCGCGAGCGACCGCGAGGTGTCGGTCCACGGCGAGAAGCAGTCACGAACCCTCGACGAACAACAGGAGTACGTCGTCGCCGCCATCGCCGACATCGGGCCGGTGACCGCCCGGGCGCTACTGACACACTTCGGCACCGTCGAGGCGGTGATGACCGCCCGCGAGGAGGACCTCAAGCAGGTTGACGGCGTCGGCGAAGTGACCGCGAGCCGTATCCGGGAGGTCGTCGGGCGCGAGTACGACCCGTCCTGACCGCCTGACCCGCCCGACGGCGTCGTCAGGGGGCCGTCGCGGGCGAGACGTCCCCTACCGCCGCAGTGCCGACAGAGCCTCGGCCGCCTCGCGCGCGGCGGCGAGGTGGTCGCGAGCGACGCGGGGGTCCTCCGTCGTCTCGGCGGCCCGGGCGAACCGCGAGACGGTCCGCTCCAGCGAGCGCCGGGCGGCCGCGAGGTCGGCGGTGTCACTCGGGGGGTCGGCGGGCGTCTGGTCCGGTGCCGTCTCGGACGCCGCCGACGTCGGCGTCTCGACGGGCACGCGGTCGGGGTCGGCGGTCGGAGCGGCGTCGTCGCTCCCGGCGTCGCCGGTCGGAGCCGCGTCGGCCGCGGTCCGTGGGTCCCGCTCTGCCGTCCGGGCCTGGTCCTGAGCGGGGTGGTCGGCAGCGCCGGCCGGGGACTCACCGACGGCGTTGGCCTCGGCGTCGGTCTCGCCCTCGCCGTCGGCGCTCGCCGCCTCCTGGCAGGTGGGACAGAACTCCTGGCCGTCGTACCGGAAGATTGGGTCGCCACAGATGTCGCAGTGCTGGTTGGTCATCGTCGCGCCCTGCAACAGCAGTTCCGACATCTGGCGGGTGGCCTCGCGTTCGTCGGACTCCTCGCCGTACTTCTCGCGGAGTTTCTCTCGCTCCGCCTCCTTGTCGAACTCGCTCATGTGTGTGAGTGGGTGGCGACGGGCGAAAAGTACTGCGCTCGGCGACGCCGGTGAGTCCGAGGGCCGACGGCGGCAGGCGACCGGGAGCCGGGCCGGAGTCTGCGGCCGCGGGGCCGTTCCGACGGCTTTTATCGGTCGGCTCCCGAATGCGTGGCCATGACGCGAAAGGTCAGCGTGGTCGGTGCCGCGGGGACGGTCGGTGCCGCCGCCGGCTACGAGATAGCCCGACGGGACGTCGCCGACGAGGTCGTCTTCGTGGACATCCCGGACAAGGAAGACGACACGGTCGGACAGGCGGCGGACGTGAACCACGGGGTCGCGTACGACGCGAACACTCGCGTCCGGCAGGGCGACTACGCGGCGACCGCCGGGTCGGACGTGGTCGTCATCACCGCGGGCCTGCCCCGCGGGCCGGGACAGAGCCGCCTCGACCTCGCGAGCGACAACGCACCCATCATGGAGTCCATCGCGGACTCCCTGCACGAACACACCGACGACTTCGTCTCGATTACGACCTCGAACCCGGTGGACGTCCTGAACCGTCACCTCTACCGACACGGCGACCGCGACCGGACGAAGGTGATCGGCTTCGGCAACCGTCTCGACTCCGCTCGCTTCCGGTACGTCCTCTCGGAGCGGTTCGACGTGCCGGTGGCCAACGTCGAGGCGACCATCCTCGGCGAACACGGCGACGACCAGGTGCCCGTCTTCTCGAAGGTGCGCGTCAACGGGGCGGACCCGACGTTCGACGCCGACGAACGCGACGAGATACTCGCCGCCCTCCAAGAGAGCGCGATGAACGTCATCGAGCGCAAGGGGGCAACCGAGTGGGGACCGGCTGCCGGTGTCGCTCACATGGTCGAGGCCGTCCTCCGGGACACCGGCGAGGTCCTGCCGGGGTCGGTCGAACTCGAGGGCGAGTACGGCCACGACGGCGTCGCCCTCGGCGTGCCGCTGAAACTCGGGAGCGACGGGGCCGCAGAAATCGTCGAGTGGGACCTCGCCGACCACGAACGGGCCGGCCTCGCCGACGCCGCCGAGAAACTCTCCGAACAGTACGCCCAGATAGCGGAGTAGCGCACACGGCGGGGTGGGGACCTCACCGCCAGACGCCCTGGACGCGGTCCATCCACGCGACGACGACGACGTGTGGGAGCGTCAGCACGGCGACGAGGACGAGGTAGAGACCGACCAGTTCGCTCAGTTCGCCCGGCGGCGTGGGGACGAGGAGGTAGAGACCGCCGACCATCGCCAGCGCCACGGCCGTCAGCGGCGCGGCCTGCCGGGCGAACCGGCCGAACGCCCGCCGGAGGTCACCCGTCGCGAGGTCCGCCGCCGCCGGGGCGTCGGCGGCCACGAGGCGGACGACGTGTCGCAGCGAGTGCCACAGGCAGAAGTAGAGACCGACGGCGAGTATCGGCGGGACCGCGAGGAAGAACAGCCAGAGGACGCCGAGTTCGGCGGCGTCGATGCGGACGCCACGGTCGAGGACGACGGCGACCGGGCCGGCGGTCGCGAGCGGGTCCACGCCGGCGGCCGACCGACGGACGACGGCGCCGCGTGCGAGCGTCAGGACGGTGAGACCGACGAGCGCTGCCGCGAGGAGGCGCACTGTACCGGGGTCGAACAGCACCGCGACGGCGGCGACGCTCCCGCCGAACGGTTCGACGAAGTTCTCGACGACCGCCCGGTACTGTTCGGTGCCGGAGACGAGCGGGACGGCCATCGGCATCGCGCCCCGGACCACGAGCGTCGAGAGACGGTGCGGGAGCGACCGCGGGTACTGGAGCGAGTCGTCGCCGACGGCCCCGAGGAGGAAGACGTCGCCCTGTCCCCAGTGTGCCCACGTCAGGAGGACGTAGAAGACGGCCGCCGACAGCGGCGCGAGGAACCACCACGCGAGGTAGAGACCGCCGAGGGCGGCGTAGAGGACGACGACGACCGCCACCGAGCGGCGGGTCGAGACGGCCGACAGTCGGCGGGGGACGAGGTGGTCCACCGCGCCGTGGGGCATCCCGAAGACGACGGCGCTCGCGACCAGCGGGACGTACTGGAGCGTGAGGGGCACCTCAAGGCCGAGGACGAATGGGACGGCGACGACCACGAGCACCGCCCAGACGGGGTACACGACCACGCGCGTCACGGCCGCTCGCAGGCGCGGGGCGAGGTCGGCGGTCGCGTCGGGCGAGACGAGCGACATCGGGGTCAGGAGTCTTCGGGGGCGTCACCGGTGCCGTCGTCGGACGGGCCGAACCCCCGCCAGCCCTCGACGAAGGGGTGAAACAACAGGAGGCCGTGGACGACGAGCGCGTTCGTCAGGAGGAAGAAGGTGGCCTCCTCGACGGGCAGACCGAGGACGGTCCACCCCGTCATGGCGGCCGGGTCGAACTGCCAGATACCCCACTCGATGGCGATCCGGTCGATCAGACAGAGGTACACCGTCGGGACCAGAATCGACAGCGCGAGACGGCGGCGCACTCGCCAGAGGTAGCCGCCGCCGACGGCCCACTGCAGGGCCAGTCCCGGGGCGCCCCACGCCAGCACCGCGCCGACGTAGAACGTCGGCGTCGGCAGGGCGAGGAGTGCCAGACCGGCCAGGGTGATCGCTCCCCAGGCGACGGTGCCGAGGACGCGAGCGCCCGGCCCGGGGAACCGACGCAGCCCCGGTAACGTGAACCGCGCCCGGGCGACGCCGCCGTCGGGACGGGGGTCGGTCGTGCCGACGGACCCGGTGTTCGGCCCGGCGTCGGGGTCCGAACTCGCCGACGACCGCGGTCGCACCTCCGGCAGCGGGCGACGGTAGAGCCACAGGGCCGTCAGCACGGACTGCAGGACGACGAAGCTGTACTCCTCGATGGGCATGTGGCCGATGCGGAAGGCGACGGACCCGTCGGCGTAGAACCAGACGCCCTCGCTTATCAGGTAGTTGTCCCACGGGATAGTGTACGACAGCGCGAGGAGGACGATGACGGCGACGCCGACGACCGCCGGGCGGCGGCGGTCCGGGTGAATGCGCGGTCCGACGGCCGCGAGGACGGCTATCGGGACCACCACGAAGACGACGAGGAACTCGGCGTAGGTCAGCGGCGGTGTCATGTGTCTGGTGCGTGTCCGTGGTGCGCGGCCCGCGACCACCCGCCGGGTCCGTCCCGGCCCGACCGTCCGGCGAGGGGTGTAACTACCTCGGCACGTACTGGCGCTCGCGTCTAAAGGGCGGCGATATTCTGCCGACGGCGCTCAGTCGGGACCGTCGGCGAATATCTCGGCGAGGAGTTTCCGCTCGGCCGCGCGGAGGTGCTGGTGGAAGGTGGAGCGAGAGACGCCCATCGTCTCCGCGAGTTCGTCGCCGTCCACCTCGCGGGGCCACTCGAAGTAGCCGCCGAGGTAGGCCCGCTGGATGGCGGTCAACTGCCGGTCGGTCAGACGGTCCCGGAGCCGCGAGACGAAGTCACCGCGGGTGGTCGGCACGGACGCCTCGTCGGACTCGTGGTAGGCGACGAGTTCGCTCCCCTCGCGGGACTCGACGAGGTCCACGACCGACCGGGCCGTCGTGCCCGACGGCGACTCCACCTCGAGACGGGCGCGACCATCGTTCGCCGACAGCGACAGGAGACCGACGCCGTAGTCCGCGAGGTCGGTCAGCAGCGACTCGTCGGAGACGCCGACCTCGACCAGCGTCTCCGCCTCGGCCTGTGTCAGCACTGTCGCGGACTCGACCTCGGGGTGGTCGAGGGCGGCCTCGACGACGGAGTCGCCGCTGGCACCGCGAGCGGTGAGAAAGACGACGCGAGAGCCGTCGTCACGGGAGACGCTCCCGGCGTGGTCGAGCGAGCAGTCGAGCGTGCCGGAGATGCCGGCGACGAACAGCGAGGGGTCGGACACCTCGAACTCGAGAGTGACCACGTCGTCGGCGGCCAGCGTGGCCTTCGTCTCGACGGCGTTGATCGCGGTGGCCATCATCCGACCCAGGGCAGCGACGACGGTGCGCTCCCGTTCGTCCACGACGGCGGGGTCGCCGGCGTACACCGTCAGGACGCCGTAACAGGTGTCGCGGTACTCGACGGGGACGGCCGCCAGCGCGTCGCCGTCGTCGGCGACGGTGCGGTGCAGGGAGTCTGCCGGCAGGTCGGCGAGACGACCGACGGTCTGTGGCTCCCCGTTCGCGACCGCGAGGGCCGCCGGGTCCTGCGGGGTGGCGCCGTCGGGGAGGAGTTCGTCCGTCGTCGCCTCCGAGTCCACGGTCACGTCGCCGATGTCTATCGCCTCGCCGACGACGTCGTCCGCGAGGCCGGCGGCCGTCGTCACCGTCAGCGACCGGCCACCGAGGTCAAGGTCGGACATCCAGGCGCCGTCGTAGCTGTCGGTCTCCGCGAGGAGCTCGGCGACGGCCTCGGCCACCTCGCGGCGGGTGCTCGCGGTGACCAGCGCCTCGGCGGCGTCACGCACCAGTCCCTGTACCCGGTCCACGACGCGGTCGAGGGCGGCGCGCTCGCGGTCCAGCTGTTCCGCGTACCGCTCGACGGCGAACTCGGCCCGCTTGCGCTCGGTCACGTCCGTCTGGAAGCCGACGTAGTGGGTCACCTCGCCGTTCTGGCGGAGGGGAGCGATGTTCACCCGGTTCCAGAACTCCTCGCCGTCCTTCCGGTAGTTCAGCACCTCCACGGAGACCGGTTCGTTCGCGGCGACGCCCTCCGCCATCCGGCGGACGGCCTCGGGGTCGGTCCCGTCGCCCTGGAGGAACCGACAGTTCGAGCCGAGTGCCTCCGAGCGGTCGTAGCCGGTCATCTCCTCGAAGCGCTCGTTGACGTACACGAGGGGGTTGTCGGGCAGCGAGGGGTCGCTGACGGTGACGCCGACGGGCGCCTCCTCCAGCACTCGCTCGTTGAGTTTGCTCGGGAGTTCGCCGTCCACGTCCACGCCGCTTGGCACCTCGCGGAGACCGCCGTCCGGTCGCGACCGGGCCGCGTTCGGGCCGCCCCACCCCGACCGGCGACGCCGACCCCGGGGGCGACGGAGGTGTGGCCGCCCGCGACGCGTCCGGTCGGGGGCCGTGGTGTCGGCGGCCTCGACGAGTCCCACCACGCGGTCTCGGAGTCGATCGGTGTCGTCCGCGCCGCCGGGGACGTACGCGTCCACGCCGGCCTCGACGGCGCGAGCGGCGAGTGCCTCGTCGCCGTCGGCGCCGGGGAAGAGGACGAGCGGGAGGTCCTCGCGGCGGTCGGCGACTCGTTCGGCGAACGAGAGTCCATCGAACTCGGACGGGGCGTGGTCGAGGACGATACAGCCGACGTCGCCGCTGCCGACCAGTTCGCGGACACCGGCCGCGCCGCTCTCGGCGACGGTAGCGTCCAGATCGGCTGCCTGCAGGGCCGCGACGGTCTCTCCGACGCGGTCTTCGTCGGGACTGACGAGGAGCACGCAGCCGGCCATACCGCTGTCCTCGGGCCGCCCCACCGATAATAATGACGGAAGCGACCCGGCGAGTCCGGCGACGGCGGGGCTGGGCGGTCGGGAGTCGCCTCTACGGGATCAGCTGTTCGCCGTCGTCGTCGTAGAGGGTGATGGCATCGACGGGGCACGCCCGTGCGGCGAACTTCGCGTCCAGTTCGGCGTCTTCGGGCACCTCGCGGACGACCAGTCCGTCCTCGTTCGTCTCGCCGCCGCTGAGGACGGCCTTGCCCGCGTCGCGGTCGGCCTCGAAGGCCTCCCACTCCGCGACGCACTGGAACATCCCGATACAGGTGTCCCGGTCGTACTCG
>CAZEIO010000071.1:0-8962 GCA_964512525.1 uncultured Halobacteriales archaeon | reverse complement strand
GTCGGCGGCGGCGTCGGCACCCGCGAAGTTCGGGATGCGACCGTGGGGCGGGAACGGGAAGCGGGCGATGCCCGCCTCGTCGAGGTGGTCCCAGACCCGCTCCCGGATCGCTGACTTGTCTTCCACGGTCGCCACTCCGCACGCGGCGACAAAAGCGCCGCGAGACGCCGGTGGTCGGCCCGCCGTCAGATCGGACCCACGGCGAAGACGGCACCGAGGACGAGTCCGAACACCGCGTGGCCGAGCGCGGAGGTCCGTATCGCCTCGCGGTCGGGGTCAACGTCGAGGACCCCCCGGAGCCAGACGAACACCCCGACGACCATGACCAGGAGACCGTACACGAGACCGGTCACGAGGGCGAGCGGCAGGGACCCGACGACGTCGAGGTTCACGAACCCGAGGACGCGGGCGAGGACGGCACCGGCGACGGTGCCGTACAGGAGGTGCAACACGAGTCCGAGCATCGAGTGCCCGTAGGTGGTCCCACCCCTGAACTTCGCGAGGAAGACCGCGGTCGGCAGCGGACCGCCGTCGAGCAGGCGCACCACGACCGTCATGGCGGCAGCCCCGACGAACCCGCCGACGACGCCCACGATGAGCGATGCCATGGCCAAACTACGGGACCGACGCGTAAAGTGCCCGGGGTCCGTGGTGCATGGGCGCCGGGTACGGACCGTCCGGCGGCGGCGAGACCAGGACGCGGGCGACGGATCCGACTCCCGTCCGACGGAGAGAAACGCTTAGATTTCTGCAGCGACTATTCTACGGGTGAGTATGAACGTCGGCGCGACGCCAGCGGTCGCGGCGGGCGCCGGACAGGGCGGCAAACTGGAACTACTGGTCCTCGCGGTGGCCGTCGCGCTCATGGCCGCCCCGGCCGTCTGGCTGATGCTGGTCGCGCTGTAGCCCGCCGGACTACGGCGTGAATCGGGACGACCCGACGCCGGTAGCCGCGCGTGGCGCGGTCCGGTCAGTCGATCCGAATCGTGTTGCCCTCGACGTCGCGCGGAAAGAAGGTGAGGAACTCGATGCCGTCTTCGGTGACGGCGACGGTGTCGGAGTGACGGTAGCCCGCGTCGTCGGTGTAGATGCCCGGCTCGATGGTGTACACGTGGCCGGGTTCCATCACCTCGTCGTTGCCCCGGTCGATGTACGGCGGTTCGTGGCCGCCGAGACCGATGTTGTGGCCGACGTGGTGCTGGGCGAGGTCGGTGATGCCCTCGCTCTCGAAGAAGTCCCAGACGGCCTGATCCACGTCGGCGACGGGGACGCCGGGGCCCATCGCCTCGAAGGCCGTCTCCTGGGCCGCGAGCATCAGGTCGAAGTAGTGTCGCTGGCGGTCGGTCGGTTCGCCGACGAACATCGTCCGCTCGAGTTCGGAGTAGTAGCCGTCCACGGTCGCGCTCGCGCCGGTGACGAGGACGTCCCCCTCCTGCAGCCGGCGGTTGGCGGTGTGGCCGTGGGGGAGGGCGGACTGCGGCCCGGAGATGAAGCCGGCGTGGACCGGGCCGTCACCGCGGGTGCGGGGCACGTAGCGGTCGCCCAGCGTGTCGAGCATCGCCCGCGACCCCTCCATCGACGCCCGCTGGCTCACGGTGGCGGGGTGGGCACCGACCTCGACGTGGTCGGCGAGGTAGCGGTGGGCGAGGTTGCCCCACCGGGCGGACTCCCGGATGAGGGCCACCTCGGTGTCGCTCTTCGCGTAGCGCATGTACTTCACCCAGTCCTGCGTGTCCACCTCGAGGTACTCCGAGAGGGCGGGACCTTCGTACCCCATCGTCCCCGGCGCACCGTCGGCGTCGGCGGCGACGCGTTCGACGCCCAGTTCCTGGAGCATCCCGACCGCCGTCTCCAGCGGGTCACCCTGTGGGTAGTCGAAGTAGTGGTGGACGGCGTCGATGTGGTCCACCGCCTGTGCCCGTTCGACCTCCAGTCGGGGGACGGTCACCTCGACGCGGTCCTGCGTCACCGCGAGGAGGACCGGACGCTCGGTCTGGATGTGGTCGAAGCCGGTCAGGTACTCGATGCTGGTCGCGCCGAACCAGGCCGCCGCGTCGGCCTCCGCGTCCCCGATGCGGTCGCGGACGGCCGCCAGTCGCTCGTCGAACTCGCTCGCCGGAACCTCGTACATGAGAGCCGAGACGACGGGCCGAGACAAAAGCGTTCGCTCGGCGACACCGACCGTGGCCGGCGGAGGCGGTCGGGAGCGGAGAGGTCAGTCCAGACCGGTCGCGGCGGCGTCGGCCGACCGCGTCGAATCGCCCGCTCCCACGGAGAGAGGGGGGGAGCGCTCGGCCACGCGGTAGGCCGCGAGACCCAGAAGCGCGAGGTTGCCCCACAGCGCCGGCTGGAGGACGAGCGTCAGCCCCGACAGCGTGGCCGTCAGTCCGCTCGGCGGCAGGTGGTGGACGACCAGTTTCAGCCCGTACGCCTGGACGTTCAGGAGGAGGAGCGCGAACACCGGCAGCCACGGACGCGGCCGGGCGAGGACGCCGCCGTCACCGGACGCGGTACGAGCGACGCCGCCGGCTCGCCGGAACTCCACGGCGACGAGAGCCGCGACGGCCGGCAGGAGGACGACGAAGTCGTGCGTGTACGCCGTCGGGGCGAGGAACGGAATCGCCGCGACTCCGAGCGCGAACGTCTCGAGGTCGGCGTCGCCGCCGCGGCCCAGAAGCGACAGCACGACGACGCCGACGAGGACGCCCCCCCGGACGAGCGTCGACAGCGGCGTCCACGCCTGCGACAGGGCGACCAGCGGCTCGTAGTAGCCGGCGTGCCAGAACCACGGCGGCAGCGCCGCCCCCCACCCCTTCCCCCACGCGAGGACGGCGAGGTAGCGGAGGTTGTGTTCGAGACCGAACACGGCGACGGAGACGGCGGCGAGGACGCCCGCCGTCCCGAGTGCCCCCGCGAGGCGGCGGCGCGAGCGGAGGAGGTGCGCGCCCGAGGGGGCGTAGAACAGCTTGAACACGCTGCCGAGCGTCGTCAGGGCGCCGCTGGCGAGACCGGCCAGTCGCTCGCGACGACTGCCACCCGCCGACGCGCGGTGCCGGCGCTCCAGGAGGAGACCGACCAGGGCGAACGTCTGCAGGGCCGCGAGCAGTATCGACACCTGGCCCAGTTTGATCGTGTAGAGCACGGGCTGGAAGCCGAGGATGGGCCAGACGAGCAACAGTCGCTCGGGCCAGGAGAGACGCAGACCGAGGAGTTCGACCGCCGCCACGAGACCGACCCACAGGAGACCGACTCCGAGGGCGCCCATCAGGTAGCCCGTCGTCACGAAGTCCACGCCCTGAAAGGCGAGGAAGTAAAGAAGCGTCACCGGCGGGTAGAGGTACGTGCCGTGGAAACTGCCGTCCGTCCGCACGTAGATTTCGCCGCCGGCCAGCCACCGCTCGACGCCGCCGGCGTAGGCGCCGTAGTCGTTGAAGCAGAATCCGGCGTTGCAGAGCGGCACCGCGACCGCGGGACGGAGGTACCAGTCCACGAACGGGTAGGCGAGGAAGACGGCGAGGGTGGAGAGCGTCACCCACACCAGAAGCGGCCGCTCGTCGCGCAGTCCCCACAGGCGAGCGAGTGCCGACATAGTTTGTGCCCGTCCGTGACAGGCCGGCGGGCATAGCATTTTGGTTCGTCCGCCGGCGGACGGGAGAGCGGACGCGGCCGGGGGCCGACGAAAGCTTCAGGACGTCCGGCCGCGTCGTCGGGAGTGGACCATGGCGACCACTCAGGAGGTGCTGACACATCACCTTGAGGCGTTCGGTGCGGGGGACATGGAAGCGATCCTCGCGGACTACGACGACGACTCGGTGATAATCACGCCCGACGAGACGTACCGCGGCCTGGACGAGATAGAGACGTTCTTCGAACCGCTGTTCGCCGACCTCGGGCAGGAGGGCGCGACCGCCGACGTGGACCTCCAGAAGGTGGAGGGCGACGTGGCCTACATCACGTGGCACGCCGAGACGCCGGACAACGACTACCAGTTCTGCACGGACACGTTCGTCGTCGAGGACGGCGTCATCACGACCCAGACCTACGGCGGGAAGGTCGAGGCGAAGTAGCCGGGCGGCGTCAGTCGTCGCCGACGACCAGTTCCGTCCCGTACTCCGTGAGGTTCTCGTGGCCGTCCTCGGTGACGACGACGACGTCCTCCAGTCGGACGCCGCCGACCGCGGGGTCGTAGAGACCGGGTTCGACCGTGACGACGTGGCCGGGTTCGAGTTCGGCACCGCCCGGGCCGACGCTTGGCAGTTCGTGCGTGTCGAGACCGACGCCGTGGCCCGTCGCGTGGATGAACCCGACCTCGGTCTCGGGGTCCGAACGGAGCGTCGCGTAGCCGGCGTCCTCGTACACGTCACAGACGACGTCGTGGACCGCCGCGCCGGTCACGCCCGGTTCGACCGCGGCGACGGACTGCCGGAGTGCCTCGCGGGTCACCCGGTACCGCTCGCGCATCTCCGCGCCGGGGTCGCCGACGGCGAACGTCCGGGTCATGTCCGCGTGGTAGTGGGTCGCCTCGTCGTAGGGGTAGATGTCCACGACGATGGCCTCGTCGGCGGGGAGTGGGCCGCTCCCCCGTTCGTGCGGGTCGGCGGCGTCGCGGCCGCCCGCGACGACCGCGGCGTCGAGGTCGTACCCCCGGGGCCGGAGGACGCCCTCGATGGCCTCGCGGACGCGTTCGCTCGTCAGTGGGTCGCCGTCGTGGCGGAGGACGCCGTCGGCGCGGGTCGCGCCCGCAAGTAAGTCCTCGACGGCCGCCATCGCGGCCTCGTTGGCTCGCTGTGCCGCCCGGATCTCGGCCAGTTCGTCGTCGGTCTTGACCGCCCGCTGGCGGGTGACGACGCCCTCGTCCTCGGGCGCGACGGTGACGCCGCGGTCGCGGAGGCCGTCGGCGTGGCCCGCGGGGAAGCGGTTTGGCACCGCCACCGACGCGACACCGACGTCGTCGAGGAAGGCGGCGACGCAGTCGCGGTGGTCGGCGGCGGAGCCGTAGGGGCTGTAGCCGTAGTCGGCCGGCCGGTGGACGACGTCGGCGCGGCTCTCTCGCTTCGCGAGGTTGTACTCCAGTCCCTTGATCAGTAGGTGGGTCCCCGACGGCGTGTAGAGGGTCACGAAGGGGTCCTTCGCGAAGTAGCCCGAGAGGTACCGCTGGTCGGAGTTGGTCGAGTCGTCGTCAAGCAGGTAGCCGTCGTGGCCGGTCTCAGCGAGGAAGGCGTCGATGCGGTCGAACTCGCCCATGGACGGCCCACGCGGGCCGGGGGCTAAACGCTGGCGTGGCGGCAATCCGCCCGGGAACCGTCGCCGTCGCTCGTTGTTTGAGTGTGGTATCAGTGTCGGCCGGTCGCTACCGAACCGACGAGAGCCGAGTCGTTATCTGCGAATCGTTACTTGCGGACGAGATTCGACGCGCGAGGGCCCTTGGGGGACGACTCGATGTCGAACTCGACCTCTTCGCCCTCCTCGAGGTCCGGACCGCCGACGTCTTCCATGTGGAAGAAGACGTCCTCGTCGTCGTCAACCGCGTCGTCGTCCGTCGATATGAATCCGTAACCGCCCGTGTCGTTGAAGAAGTCAACCTTACCGTCTGCCATTACAGTCAGTAATACAGCCCGTCGAGGGATAACACTTCCGAGAGCCACGTTAGCACGGGCGTCGGCCGCGAGGTCCGTCGAGAACCGGGGAAGACGCGCGGCGGGCGCAGGCGCCGACGAGTCCCTCCGCCGCCGGTGACTGTCGCCCGGTGCTCCGGGAGTCGTCGGCGACCCGTCGCCGGCCCGGACAGTATTTCCGGTCGGAGCACGTGTACTAGAACGCATCGCCATGCAACCATGCCACAACTGCCAGACGGTCGTGGACGAGTATCTTCTCGACAAACAACTCGACCCGCTGCGCGGCCTGACAGTGGACGACTTCAACGTCTGTGCGGACTGCGTGACCGTCGTTGCGGACGCGTGCGTGAAGTGTGGCGGCGCGGTGTACGTGCCCCGGAGCGCGTCGGACGTCCCGGACTACTGCCCGGAGTGTCGGGTGGACATCATCGAGCGCACCGGCCACGACCCCGGGTGGATGCGCGAACACGCGTCACACTGACGCGGTCGGCGGTGCGGACCCGGAGCGATGCGCCCGGACGCGTCGGGACCGTCGAACGGCGACGGAGAGACTCGGCGGCGACCCGTGGGGCCACAGTCGTCGAGAGCGCCGACGGGAGCGGGGCGACCCTACACGTCGGGACGCCAGCGACCGCCGATCTCCTCTCGCGGGTAGTCCTGGTACGTGCCGTCGAGGAATGTCGTGACCCGGCCGTTCTCCTCGCTGAGCGTGATCACCCACAGCACCTCCTCGCGGATCGAGGTCTCGAGCGCGCTCATGTGTTTGGCACCCATCCAGTCGGCGTAGTCGAGCGTCTCGACCGACTCGACCTGCTCTCGGCTGGGACTGCGAACCCGGACCATCTGCTCCTGGACGGTCCCGTCGCCGGTCACGACGATTGCGCCGTCGCGGCTGAAGGCCACGTCGCGAGCGACCTCGGTGAAGGCGTCGCGAGACTCGGTGACGACCCGGCACCGGTCGGTCGGCCACCTGTTGTCGCCCATCGGGTCGGTGTAGTCGTCGAAGCTGGTCTCGGAGACGATCAGCAGGTAGAGACTCGGACCGCTGACGTACGGCTCGTCCCACTTGTCGAACTCCATGCTCAGCGACTCGGCAGCGTACCTGATCTGGTCCATGAGGTCCTGACTGGTGGCGTACCGCCCGAGGACCCGGTCGAGTTCCTCCATGTTCGGTGCGTGGTGTACGTCGGGCTGCCTGTTAAGTGCGACTCACCGCCGACGAGAGAGTCAGAGCCCGAACAGCGGAACGAACCGGAAGGTGAGGTAGGCGCCGACGGTAGCGATGGCGGGCACGACGTTCTGCAGCAGGACGATCCGGGCGGTCGTCACGGGGTCGAACAGTGCTCCGGGACTGGGGACCTCCGCGGCGTCTTCCGCACCGATGGGAGACAGTCGCTCGCCAGCCTCGTCGGCCGCCGAGGCGTCCACCGTGGCCGGAGCGCTACCGTTGCCGGCAACGATTTCGGAGCCGGTCATCGGCCGGGTCGCCCGACCCCAGCCCAGTCCGACGACCGACGTGGTCGCGATGATGACGAACGAGGCGGGGATGCCCAGCGCCGAGAGGAAGACGACGAGCGTCGAGGAGACGGACGCGACGACGATGGCCGCCGTCAGCGGCAGGTCCGTGATGTCGTTGCCCATCGTCTCGAGCGTCCGCCGGGCGATGGTGAACGCACCGACGGTGACGGCGACGCCGCCGAAGACGATGGCCGGGTTCATCGCCAGTTCCCCGCTGCCCACGAGGGGCGCGACGGCGTTCGCGATGTTCGACGTGCCAGAGGAGAAGGCCATCAGACAGCCGATGGCGACGACGACGACGGTCCCCGTCAGCTCCCGCCGGTTGGTCGTCCGGTGGACGCGCGGAACCGGGACCCGTCCGGAGCGGTCCACGTCGAACAGCGGCCCCGAACTGCGCTCTATCGCGACGAGACCGTTCAGCCGCGCGTAGAAGTACCGGCCGACGACCAGCGAGACCCAGAAGCCGATAATGGGCGAGACGACCCACCACACCGCGATCTCGCCCATCACGGCGAAGTCGAGGACGTCACCGGCCAGTCCGAGACCGGCGATCGCCCCGACGGCGGTCATCGAGGTCGAGGCCGGCACGCCGAAGAGGTTGCCGACGAGCAGCGCGATCCCGACGAAAAACAGCACGGCGATGGAGGACTCGGGCGTGAAGACGGCCGTGTCGGCGACCAGTTCGGTGCCGAGTTTCGTCACGACGTTCCGACCGAGCGTCCACGCCCCGGCGAAGAAGAACACGCCCATCAGCGCCGCGGCGGCGGACTTCGAGATGGCCCCCGCACCGACGGCCGGCCCGAACGCCGGACCCGTCGTGGCGCCGCCGATGTTGTAGGCGACGAACATCGCGACGAGGACCCCGGCGACCAGGAGTACGCTGATCACCGGTCTCCCTCGGGGTCGCTGTCGTCTTCGGCGTCTCCCTCGTCCTCGGCCGCCTCCCGTTCGTCTAGCGTCTTTTCGACGGTCTCCTCGACCGTCTCTTCGACGGTGTCGCCGACCGTCTGCTCGACCTTCTGCTCGACCGCCCGTTCGACGTCCTCGACGGTGTCGCCGACGGTCTCTTCCATCGTCTCCTCGACCGTCTCCTCGACGGTATCCTCGACCGTCTGCTCGACCTTCTGCTCGACCGTCTCGTCGACGGTGTCGCCGACGGTCTCCTCCACCGTCTCCTCCACGGTCTCTTTGACCGCCGTCGTCATCCAGTTCGGGTCGAACCGGGCCATCTTCCAGCCGACGTGGAGGACGTACGACACCAGCACGCCGAAGCCGAAGGCCAGTCCGACCGCGTTGCCGACGAGGACTATCAGCCCGACGGATATCGCTATCAGCAGGCCGTAGGTCAGGTCGACGAGAGTATCGACTCGGTTCGGATTCACGACCCATCCGGACGGAACGCCGTCCTGCGAGGGCGAGCGAGTTCGGACTCGGCGAGCGTGAGAGAGTACACACGGGTTCTACGCTCCACGCTCGCAAGTAACTTGTCAAGCGGAGGATGTCGGTCCGGCCGGGACCACTACCGCGGGAGGCGGAACACGGACTCGAACGCTCCCGGACGGGCCAGGGCCAGTACGGGCCGGTCACGGTCCAGTGCTTCCGGTGCGAAGCGACGAGACAGAGAAGTCCGCCCTCCCCGATTTGAACTCGATCAGACGTTCCGGGCGTGCGGCGCTTCGCGCCGTTCCGGAACTGCGACTGACCTGCTCGAATCGGGTCCGGGGACGTACTGCCCGCTCACCACTCTCACTTCGTTCGAGGGTTCGCGAGGAGTAGTCCGCCCTCCCCGATTTGAACGGGGGGCAAGCCGATCTACAGTCGGCTGCTCT
>CAZEIO010000070.1:5786-9005 GCA_964512525.1 uncultured Halobacteriales archaeon | reverse complement strand
GCCGGTCGGTCACTCCCCGTCTCCGTCCTCGTCGGTCGTCACGGCGAGACCGTCCTCGCCGGTGACGGTCCGCAGACCGAGTGCCTCGACGGCCGCGGCCGTGAACGACGGCACCGCCAGACCGCCGCGGGACCGCGCCCGGAGGAGCGACACGGTCAGCGCGAGACCGGCCGGCGTCGCGACGCTCGGCGTGATCTCGAGGAGGTTCGTCCCGAGCTCGGCGGCCGCCGCCCGTTCGGTGAGCGTCTCGACCGCCGGCGGCACGAGGGCGTCCGCGAAGTCCACCGGCTCGGTGAAGCCGGCGTAGTAGAGGCTGCCGTCGGTAGTCGGGCCGAGCACCGTCTCCGCGGTTCGCAACTTCATCGCCGCGCCGTCCACCTCCGTCCGTCCGGCGAGCGGGGCCGTCGGCCAGACGACCGCCGCCGACTCCGCGTCCTCCTCTCGCAGGAGGTGGGTGACGACGTTGCCGACCCGCGCCGCCTGCGAGGACCCCACCTGTCGCTCGAACCGGGCCGCCTCGAAGTGTGGGTCCGTCCCGAGGTCAGACAGGGCCTCCTCGGCGACGGCACGGACCCGCGCCTCGGGGTCGCCGGTGCCGCCGTCCGGTAGTAGGTCCGCCGGGCGGTAGCAGACGAGGAGGTCGCCGCCGCTCGTGGCGACTGCCCGGAGGGCGTCCGAGAGGGTGGCCTCGTACAGCGCCGCTGCGTCCGCGGCCGACAGCGGCGTTCCGCCGACGACCCGTGGCAGGACGCCCTCGCGCGGGGGGTCGGCCAGCACCGCGACGACTGTCATAGAGGTCTTCGACGCGCGTCACTCTTCAATCGGCGGGTTTCGTTCCGGTGGTCTCTTGCCCGTCGCCGCCCTCGCCGGCCCATGGACGCACTCGTGAGGGTCGTCGCCGGCCTCTCGCTTCTCGCCGTCGCCGCCCTCGGCGTCCTCGGCCTCGTGACTGGCGTCGCGACGCTCGCGACCGCCGACTCGCTCCAGGTCGCCGCCATCGCGACCGTGGTGCTGGTGGTCGCCGCGGTCGCCGCCGCGACCGCCCTCGGAACGCGAGGCGTGTCGCTATCGACGCGCTACTGGTAGCCGCTCGCGGAACATCTCCGGTCAGCGACCGCGCCGGCCCTTCGTCTGTCGGTAGTCACCCGCGGTACGGTCGCGGAAGGACTCGACGAACGCCGACAGGGTCGCCTCGTCCGCCGTCCCCGGGTCTGCCATCGGGACGATCTCGAAGCCACGACCGCGGATCGGGGTGCCGTTGTCCGCCGGCAGCGAGAAGTCCGCCGCCGGCCGCGTGGTGTACTCGACGGCGAGCCCCTGCAGGGCGCGTTCGCCGACCGGCACCAGCAGTTCCGGGTTGATGGGTCGCACCTCGGCCGTGAGGAAGTCCTCGCAGTTGCGGGCCTCCTCGTCCGTCGGCCCGCGGTCCGGGTGGCGACACCGGGTGAGGTGGGTGACGAAGGCGTTCTCTATCGCCGGTCGCTCGGCGTCGGTCTCGTCCGCCGGACAGAGACCGAGGTCGGCGAGGACCTCGTAGAACGCCCGCGTTCCGGCAAACGGCAGTCCGGTGCGGTCGGCGGTCTCGTCGGGTGCGGTGCCGACGAACGCGAAGTCCGCGCCGACGTCGCCGTAGCCGTGGACCACGCCCTCGCGAGTGTCACACAGTGCCGGACAGCGCCGGCACTCCTCGTCCATCCCGAACGGATTCTCGCGGTCCTCCTGTCTCGCGTCCACGGTTCCGTGGCGGCTCCCCCGACGCAAAAACCCACCGCACGCGGCGTCGCCCGAGGCCCGGCACTCGGCGGATACTGCAGGTAAGGGAGCGCGGACTGCCCACGGCGACCGCGCTCTCAGTCGTCTCCGTCTCGCGCCAGCGTCCCGCGCTCGGTCACCTGCAGGATGTTGCGCATGTTGCGGTAGATGTTCTCCGGGTCGGTGTCGGCGGGATGCTCGGGGTCGTAGAGGTCGCTGACACGGTAGAGGACGGCCCCGAGCAGGGCCGCCCGCTCGCCGCCTCGTTCGCGGAGGTCGTCGGCGGCCGCCCGCAGGCACTCGACTCGCCCGGGGTCGTCGGGGAACTCCTCTGCGGGCGTGCGGTCCCCGCCGTGGTCGGGACCGCTCACGAGTCGGCCCTCCCGCGGTGGGCGCGGCGCGCGACCACGCCGACGTTGTCCGCGACCTCGCCCGTCACCCTGTGGAACTGCCGGCCAGTCTCGCTGTCGCGGTCGAGGACGATCGGTCGGCCCTCCTCGTCGCCGGTGCGAACCGCGGGGTCCAGCGGAATGGTGCCGAGGAAGGGCAACTCGTGTTCGTCCGCGAGGGCCTGCCCGCCGCCGGTGCCGAACACGTCGTGTGACTCGCCGCAGTTCGGGCAGCGGAAGGCGCCCATGTTCTCGACGATGCCGAGGACGGGCGTATCGTGCTTGCCGAACATCTCGAGTCCCTTGCGGGCGTCGTCCACGGCGACGGCCTGCGGCGTCGTGACGACCACGGCACCGGTAATCGGGACGTTCTGGAGCAGCGTGAGCTGCGTGTCGCCCGTCCCCGGCGGGAGGTCCACCACCATGTAGTCGAGCGCCCCCCACTCGACGTCCTCCCAGAGTTGCGTGATGACCTTGTGGACCATCGGCCCTCGCCAGATGACGGGATCGTCCGCGCCCACGAGGAAGGCCATGCTCATCAGCTTCATCCCGTGGCGCTCGGGCGGTATCAGGCGCTCGTCCTCGGTGGCGCGCGGCGGCTCGTCCGCGCCGAGCATCCGGGGCACGTTCGGCCCGTACACGTCGGCGTCGAACAGACCGACGCGAGCGCCCCGGTCCGCCAGGCCGGCAGCGAGGTTCACCGCCACGGTGGACTTGCCCACGCCGCCCTTGCCCGAGGCCACGGCGATGACGTTCTTCACGCCCGCGAGCACCTCGTCGTCCGAGCCCCGGTCCACCGACGCCGTCAGTTCCACGGTCACGTCCGGGAACGCGTCGCGAACTGCCTCGGCCATGGCGCTCTCGGCGGGCGAGTACGGTGCGCCCAGGGCGAGATTGACGGCGACGCTGTCGTCCTCGACTGCGACGTCGTTGACCAGCCCCAGCGAGACGACGTCGTCGCCCAGCGTCGGGTCTTCGACCGATCGAAGGCGGTCGCGCACGTCGGTTTCGTCCATACTCGTCGTTCGAGGGCGCGAGTCGAAAGCCTTCCGACCCACGCCGTCGCCCGCGGCGTCTC
>CAZEIO010000070.1:3570-5686 GCA_964512525.1 uncultured Halobacteriales archaeon | reverse complement strand
CGTCTCTCCTGCGCCCGGCGAGTGCCACTGGCGCCGCGGGCGACGCAGGCGGAAGACTTGTGCCGTCCGCCCCGCCAGCCCGGAGCGATGAACGACGGACGGAGTCGGCGAGCCTTCCTGGCCGCGCTGACGGCCGGTCTCGCGGGCGTCGCCGGCTGCTCGGGTGGCGGCGACGACGCGCCGGGAACCACGGTGCGAGGTGGGACTGCCACGCCGACGGCGACGGCCACCGACACGACGACCGTAGCGACGCCGACCTCGACGCCTACGGGGACGGCCACGCAGACCACGACGGACCGCGGCCGCGTGCGGAACCCCTCGCCGGCACCGGGCGACTACCACCAGTTCCAGTACGACCCCGCGAACACCGGGCGTTCGCCGGGGACGGCTCCAGAGGCGCGGCCGACCGAGCGGTGGCGACTGGCGAAGGTCGTCACGAGTCGGCCGCTCACGGTCGGACGGCCGGCGGTCGCAGACGGGACGGTGTACGTCCAGCGGGTGGCCGACGACGACGGCGAGCCGGTGGTGGGATACGCCGTGGACGCCGCGTCGGGGTCCGTCGAGTGGTCGCGCACGGTGACGGACCTGCCGCCCGGTGCCGGTCCGGCGGTCGTGGCCGGCGACCTCGTCCTCTTCGTCGGCTTCTCGCTGTACGCCCACGACCGCGCCACGGGTGAGCGCCGCTTCGAGTTCGGTGACAGTGGCTTCGTGGAGCGACTCACGGTGACCGACGGGTACGCCTACGTCGTCGTCTCGGACGGCTCGACGGCGCAGTTGACGCGTCTCGACCTCGCGACCGCGACGGCGGACTGGACCGTCTCGGGACCGCCCGGCTGGGAGGGACATCGCCCGGGGGTCGTGGAAGACACCGTCCTCCTCGGCGGCGACGACCTCGTGGCTCTCGACGCCGCGACGGGTGACCGTCGGTGGACGGCGGGTCTCGACCACACCGTCACCGTCGCGCCAACGGTCAGCGGCGGTCGCGTGTACGCCGCGGGCGGCGGCGGTGCAGTCAGCGCGGTGACCATCGGGGGCACCCCAGAGTGGACGGTGACGATCCCCGCGGGACCGGGTGGCGGCGACGGGGCCGTCGGCAGTTCGCCGGCGGTCACGGACGCCGGGCTCTACGCCGTCCGCGACGGACGGGTGACGGCTCTCGACGCCGACGGCGAGCGCCGGTGGACGACCAGCGCCGGCCTGAACGGCCCGCCCGTCGCGACGGACCGGGCCGTCCTCACGACGCGGGTGAACGAACTCACCGCGCTCGCGGCCGGGACCGGCGACGAGCGGTGGCGCTACCGGACCGACACCCGGTTCAGCGCGCCGGTCGCACCGGCAGTCCTCGACGGGACGGTCCTCTTCCACGACGGCAACCTCCGCGCGCTGTCGGCCTGACAGCAGCCGACGGACATCGCAAGTCCCGTCTGTCTCGGCACCCGACTCCCGACCGTGACCGACCAGAACTCGACGACGCGAATCGGCCGCAGGGCGTACCTGCTCGGCGCGACGGCCGCGGCGGCGAGTCTCGCAGGGTGTAGCGGCGACGGTGGCGACGGCGCCGACAGCGACGGCGCCGACAGCGACGGCGGCGACGGCGGCGGCGACGGCGGTGACGACTCCAGTGCCACTCCCACCGTCGCGGTTGACGGCGGCGTGCAGGAGCAGGTGGACGGCTGGCTGTCGGACGCGAGCAACTACGACGGCGGCGTCGTTGACCGCACCGACGAGTCGGACCCGACGGTGACCGTCGGCAGTCGGGCGAACGGCGGGAACTTCGGCTACTCTC
This sequence comes from uncultured Halobacteriales archaeon, assembly GCA_964512525.1. GTDB lineage: Archaea > Halobacteriota > Halobacteria > Halobacteriales > SW-7-71-33 > SW-7-71-33. The sequence goes on along the minus strand of CAZEIO010000070.1, from coordinate 3,900 downwards.
CCCCGGCCATCGCCGTCTCACCCGGGACGACCGTGACGTGGGAGTGGACGGGCAAGGGCAACCAGCACAACGTCGTTGACGACGAGGGACTGTACGAGTCCCGCCTGGTGGCCGAGGCGGGCCACACCTTCTCGTACACCTTCGAGAGCGAGGTCGTGTCGCTGTACCTCTGTACGCCGCACAGGAGTTTCGGCATGAAAGGCGCGGTCGTGGTCCAGGGCGACTGACCCGGCCGTCCGTGGGTTGAAGTGGTTCCGGTCCCCCGGTGCAGTCGTGCTCTCGGACGGGTTCGGTCGCGAGGTGTCCGGGGTGCGCGTCTCGCTGACCGAC
>CAZEIO010000070.1:3062-3560 GCA_964512525.1 uncultured Halobacteriales archaeon | reverse complement strand
GAATATGGACCCGAGATCCATGCAACTCGCGAAAGCATTAACACCGTCCTCGCCCTTTCAAACTTAACGATGCTCTCCGATCGGTTCGGGCGCGAAGTCACCGGCATCCGCGTGTCCCTGACCGATCGGTGCAACTTCGACTGCGTGTACTGCCACAACGAGGGCCTCGGCGACACGCGCGGGCCGATGGCGCCCCGCGACGACGAGATGGACGCCGACCGCGTGGTCCGCTTCCTCGAGGTGGCCCGAGAGTTCGACGTCGAGGCGGTGAAGTTCACCGGCGGGGAACCGATGCTCCGCGAGGACCTCGCCGACATCGTCGCCCGGACGCCCGCTGGCATGGAGACGTCGATGACGACCAACGGGACCTTCCTGCCCGGTCGCGCGGAGACGCTGCGTGACGCCGGTCTCGACCGGGTGAACGTCTCGCAGGACGCCCTCGACCCCGACGACTTCGCCCGCATCACCGAGTCGGGTGCCTACGACCGGGTGCTGGAG
>CAZEIO010000070.1:0-3018 GCA_964512525.1 uncultured Halobacteriales archaeon | reverse complement strand
CAGACGGCGGGGTACGTCGAGGAGATGGTCGAACACGTCGCCCGCGACGGCCTGCGTCTGCAGCTCATCGAGTACATGCCCGAGATAGCGGGTCACCCGGAGTGGGCGATAGACATAGATCGGGTCCACGACTGGCTCGCGTCGGAGGCCGACCGCGTGGAGCGCCGCGAGATGCACGACCGGCGTCGCTATTGGGTGGACGGCGGCCTCGTGGAGGTGGTGGACCCGGTCGGCAACGAGGAGTTCTGCGCGAACTGCGGCCGCGTCCGCCTCACCCACGAGGGCCACCTCAAGGGCTGTCTCAACCGCGGCGACGACCTGCGTCCCGTCGGCGAGACGAAGGCGGAGATGCGCGCGGCGTTCCGCCGGGTCGTGGCCGACCGCGTACCGTACTACGGCGAGTACCTCGTCCGCGACGGCGACGGCGGGTGGACCGTCAACGAGGCGTACCTCGACGACGGGTCGGCCGCCCCCGACGCCCCACACGGCTCCGCGGACCACGTCACGGAGGCGAGTGCTGTGGCCGACGGCGACACGGACTCTCCGACCGTCTCCCGCGAGGGTGTGAGCGACGACTGACGGGTCGCCGCGGCGGTGACGCGTCCGGTCCTGTCAGGGTCGTCGGTACACGTACGACAGGTCCGGTCCCTCGACGCGGAGCGTCGCGCCCTCGAACGCGACGTGGGTAGCCCGGCCCTCGAAGCCGTGGAGGGGCATCCCGCCGTCCACAGCGCCGTCGTCGCTCACCGCGAAGGTGGCGCCGGCCGCCGGGAAGCGACAGACCGCCCGCCGGGAGTCGTCGCCGGACTCCACGGCGAACTCGCCGCCGCCGGCCTCACACCACTCTCGCAGTCGGTCGCGAAGCGCGTCGAAGTCGGTCACCGGGACCGCAGTCGCCGTCTCGTCGGCGTCGTCCATACGCCGTTCCCGGTCGCCCGCCACATCACGTTTGCCCGTCAGGGGGATGCGGTGGTCGCGGTCACGGCCGCATTAGGGGTGGCACCCGACCGGACTACTTTAGTCAGTCTGCGGCGTACGGATGGTGTATGGGATTCGGTAGCTACGACGAGTCGGAACAACAGACCCAGGACCTGGAGGAGGACGACTCGAGCGAGGGGGTCAGCATCGAGGAGAACAAACACGACGGCGAGGTGTCCTTCGAGGGGGGCGCCTCGACGGGAGACCTCGTGGACCGCCTGCAGGACATCAAAGACGACGAAGAGGCCGAGGCAGAGGAGTAGTCTCGCCCCGCCGTCGGGGACTGCGTTCCGTTGCGTTTATCAGAGTGAGTGTGGAAGGTGTAGTCGCTACGCTGCAGGGGTGTCGAGCCCCGAGTCCTCGCCACGAGGGCGACGATACGGGCGCGTCGTGGTAGCCTAGCCTGGTCCAAGGCGCAGGGTTGCTAACTCTGTGGCGTCAAGCCTCCGGGGTTCAAATCCCCGCCACGACGGTCGCGGACGACGGGCGGGTCTCCCCGCCCGGCAGCGTTTCCCGCCACCGAACGCACCGCACCGAACACCACACGCCCGCGGTCGGCGCCCCCAAGGCGCGACGCGGCGCGATACCGAAACGCGAATCACGCACCCGACGCATGATCGACACATGAGCGCGGACGAACCAGACGAACAGGAGGACGACGAGGACCTCCGATACTTCGTCCGGATCGGACAGACCGACCTCGACGGCACGAAGTCCGTCGAACGGTCGCTGACCGAGATGGACGGGATCGGACACCGAGCGGCGCGGATCATCGCCGAGAAGGCCGGCATCTCCCGGCACGACACGCTGGGCCGACTCGAGGACGACGAGATAGACACCGTCGTCGAACTGGTCCAGGGCTACGCCGAGGAGGTCCCGGACTGGCTGACGAACCGCCCCGAGGACTACTACACGGGCGAGGCCACCCACGAGACGGGCAACGACCTCACCCTGACCCGCCAGCAGGACATCAACCGCATGCAGATGATCGAGTCCTACAAGGGAGTCCGTCACCGTCGCGGACAGAAGGTCCGCGGCCAGCGGACGAAGTCCACGGGCCGTACCGAGGGCACCATCGGCGTCAACGTCGAACAGATCCGCGAGGAACAGGAAGAGGCCGCCGCGGCCGAGGAAGAGGACGAGGGTGGTCTGTAGATGCCACTCGGCACGCCCTCTCCCTCGTACGAGACGCCGAACCACCCGTTCCAGGGCGAGCGAATCGACTCCGAACACGCCCTGGTCGACCAGTACGGCCTGAAGAACAAGGAGGAACTCTGGCGCGCCCAATCTCGCCTGCGTCGCCTGCGCCGGGAGGCCCGTTCGCTCCTGGGACAGATCGACCTCGAGGCCGAGGAGCGTGCGGAGTTCCTCGACCGCCTGCGCCGGATCGGCCTCCTCGACGACGAGGACGGTCTCGACGACGTTCTCGGACTGGAGGTCGACGACCTCCTGGAGCGTCGTCTCCAGACGGTCGTTTACCGGCAGGGGCTCGCGAACACGGCCCGGCAGGCCCGCCAGTTCGTCGTCCACGGTCACGTGACGGTGGGCGACAGTCGGGTCCAGGCGCCCTCCTACACGGTGGACACGACGGAGGAACCGCTCGTTGACTTCGACGAGACCTCCCCGATAGCCGACGAACTACATCCCGAACGAGCGGAGGGTCAGTAACAATGGCAGCAGAAGACGAGGACGGAAAGTGGGGCATCGCCCACGTGCACGCATCGTTCAACAACACCATCATGACCGTCACCGACATCACCGGGGCGGAGACCATCGCGAAGTCGAGCGGTGGGGCAGTCGTCAAGCAGAATCGTGACGAGGCCTCGCCGTACGCTGCGATGCAGATGGCCGAGACCGTGGCAGAGGAGGTCCTCAACGCCGGTATCGAGGGCGTCCACGTCCGCGTCCGCGGCCCGGGCGGCAACCTCCAGCAGTCGCCGGGACCGGGCGCACAGGCGACCATCCGGGCGCTCGCCCGCGCGGGTCTCGAGATCGGCCGCATCGAGGACGTCACCCCAGTCCCGCACGACGGGACGCGAC
>CAZEIO010000069.1:0-9012 GCA_964512525.1 uncultured Halobacteriales archaeon | reverse complement strand
TGGATCTTGTCGAGGAAGTCCTCGATCAGTTCCTGCATCACCTCCTCGTCATCGAGGTCGCCCTCGATGCCGCGGTCCTCCTTCGTGGCCTCCAGCGCCTCGTCGGGCAGTCCGCGGACCATGTCGTCGATCCGCTCGGGGCGGAAGGTGTCCTCGCTGTCGATGAACATCGCCGCGCCGTGCAGCCCGCCGTGCTCGGGCGGCAACTGGACGTTGACCGAGAGCTGGTGGGTGACCTGGGACTTGCCGGAGCCGAACTCGCCGTACACCTCCGTGATCGACTGGGTCTCGACGCCGCCGCCGAGGAGGTCGTCCACCTCCTCGACGCCCCAGGTGAGCTTGCCGATCTCTTGGCGGCGCTCGAGCACCTGTGCGCCGCTCTCGAAGCCGCCGACGTCTGCCGCCTCGCGGGCGGCCTGGATGATGTCGTTCGCCGTGGACTCCCCGATGTCGGCGGTGTTCGACAGTTCGCCGGGGCTCGCGACCGCGAGACCCTGGTAGGAGTCGAAGCCAGCGTCGGTCAGCTTGTCGGCCGTCGCCGGGCCCACGCCCGGCAGCGACTGCAGGTCTGAGTCTGCTGCCATGAGCGGGAATGGTGCCCCCTCCCACATAAAGCCTCGTTAACAGGCTGGTGAAAGTGAAACCGTGTCACAGAGACGGTATCGTCGCGGGCGGTGTGCGTGGCATTTACACGGATGCCACTCTCCCGGGAGCGTCCGGGGCGACGAGGGGGCCGGTCCGGGGAGTGGGTGCGGTGACCGCCGCTACGCCGGTCGCCGGCGGGTCGTCACTCCCACGGGTGGACCGACTCGCTCGACGGCCACAGCGGGTACCAGTACTCCCGGTCGCGCTCTATCTGGAGTTCGCCGTCGAGGACACTCTCCAGTTTGAACTCCACGTCGCGGTTGCGCTCCCGGTTGCGGACGTCCGCGGGGGAGAACGGGTAGTACGACCCCCGGCGGAAGGAGTATATCCAGTACGCCGCCCGACCGTCCTTCTCGAAGCCGAAGACGGCCGCCAGCAGGCGACTGCCGAAGTCGTGTTCGATGAACGTGTCGGCCGCGAAGTGAGTGCTGGTGACCAGGTCCTCGAAGTCGGCGTCACGGAGGACGACCCACTGGTAGCCGTGGCTGTCCTCGTGGAGTTCCGAGGTGACGCCGAAGTCGTGTTCGCTGGCCCGCAGGATGCGCATCACCTCGTCGACGGCGTCCTCGAAGTCCGTCGAGTCCACCCCCGAGAAACAGAGCGCCGCCTCCCGGACCGGGTCGTAGCCGAGGTCCGCCCCCATCGTGACGTAGGCCGTACTCATCCCGAACAGGTCCTCGGGGTCGGCGTCGCTGGTGGCGTCGGTCTCCGCCCGCGTGCCGAGTAACTCGCGGAGGCCGTCCAGCAGTCCCATGCCCCGCGAACGGGAGCCGTCGGCTTAGACCTGTCCACCTGCACCCGGCGCTGGCGGTCGTGCGGTGCGCGACGGGACGGGACGGGACTGCAGTCGGACCGCCCGGCCCTACGTCGTCTCCTGCTGGCGTTCGAGTTCCCGCAGGCGCTCGACGCGCTTCTCGGTGGGCGGGTGCGTCGAGAACAGGCGCCCGATGAACCCCGACCGGATGGGGATGATGAAGAAGGCATTCATTTCGGCCTGTTCGCGGAGGTCTTCCTTCGGGACGCGGTCCATCCCGCCGTCGATGGTCACGAGCGCCGAGGCCAGCGCCGACGGGTTGCCCGTGATGCTCGCGCCGCCGCGGTCGGCCGCGTACTCGCGGTAGCGCGACAGCGCCCGGATCAGCAGGTAGCTGAGAATCCAGACGACGAAGGAGACGGCGATGGCCGCGACGACGCCGCCGCCGCGGTTGCGCCGGCCGCCGAACAGCCAGCCCCATCGGACGATGACGAAGGCGATCGTCGAGAGCAGCGACGCCACGGTCATCACCGCCATGTCGCGGTTCTTGATGTGGGCGAGTTCGTGGGCGATCACGCCCTCGAGTTCCTCGTCGTCGAGCGTCTGCATCAGACCGGTCGTCACGCAGACGACCCCCTTCTTCTGTGTGGGTCCGGTCGCGAAGGCGTTCGGTACCTGCGAGTCGGACACGGCGACCGTCGGCGTCGGGAGGTCCGCCTGCCGGGAGAGACGCTCGACCGTGTCGTACAGTTCCGGGTACTCCTGTGGGCTGACCGTCTTCGCGCCCATGCTCCACAGGGTTATCTTGTGGCTGTAGAAGAACTGGACGAGCGAGAAGCCGCCCAGCAACAGCGCCATCACGATCAGGCTCTCGAAGTACGCGACCAGGACGGCGGCGAAGACGATGTACAGCGCGAACAGCAGGAACATCGTCAGTCCCATGCGGGCGCGCAGGCCCCAGTCCGTTTGCCACTTCATCGTCGGTCGGTAGTGACTCGAGGGGTTAAAGCCTCGCGCTCGACCGCCGGCCGGCGGTTTCGGACGACGGGGTCCGCCTCGCGGCGGGCCGCAACTACGCCCGCGCGGGGTGGTCGGCGGGCAGGTGCGGGCCGTACCCCTCGCCGAACATGCGCTCCCGCAGGGTGTCGCCCGACGGGTCCTGCACGAGACCGCGCTCCCGGAGGATCGGCACCACCATGTCGGCGAAGTCGTCGAGGCTGCCGGTGCGGGTGACCTCCTTCACGTTGAAGCCGTCCACGCCGACCTCCTCGTACCAGTACTGGAGTTCGTCGGCCACCTGGTGGGGCGTCCCGACCACGACGGGCGACGTGGAGCCGAGCCCGGCAAAGCGGGCCACCTCGCCCACCGTCCACTCGCGGTCCGGGTCCGCGCTGGTGAAGGCGTCCACGGCCCCCTGGATGGCCTCGGTCTCGATGTGTTCGACCTTCTGGTCGGGGTCGAGGTCCGCGAGGTCCATGTCGAAGAAGCCGCTCAACAGGGCGAGCGTGGCCGTCTCGTCCACCCGGTCGAGAAGCGCCTCGTGTTTCTGTTCGGCCAGTCGTTCCGTCTCGGCGACCACGGGCACGATGCCGGGAAAAAAGAGCAACGAGTCGGGGTCGCGGCCCCGTGCGGCGGCCCGGTCGCGCATATCCGCGACGTACTCCCGGACGCCCGTCTCCGTCGGGTTCGAGGTGAACACCGCCTCGGCGTTGTCGGCCGCGAACGCCCGACCGCGGTCGGAAGACCCCGCCTGGAAGACCACCGGCGTTCGCTGGGGGGACGGTTCACAGCCGTGGGGACCGGGCACCGAGAATCGTTCGCCCTCGTGGTCGATGGCGTGGACCTTCTCGGGGTCGGTGAAGACGCCCGCCTCGCGGTCACGGACGACGGCGTCGTCCTCCCAGGAGTCCTCCCAGAGCGCGTAGCAGACGTCCATGAACTCGTCGGCGCGGTCGTACCGCTCTTGGCGACCCATTCGCTCGGCGAGGCCGAGGTTGCGGGCCGCCGACTCGAGGTAGGACGTGACGACGTTGATGGCCGCGCGGCCGTCTGTGACGTGGTCGAGCGTGGAGAACTCCCGCGCCAACTGGTAGGGGTGAGTGTACGTCGTCGAGCGGGTGACGGCGAACCCGAGGTCGTCGGTGGCGTCGGCCATCGCGGGAACCACCAGTTGCGGGTCGTTCGCCGGCGTCTGGACCGCCTTCTCGACGGCGACGTCGCGGTCGCCACCGAAGACGTCGTACACGCCACGCACGTCGGCGAAGAAGACGGCGTCGAAGCCGGCGCGTTCGGCGGTGCGAGCCACGTCGGTCCAGTACGAGAGGTCGGTGTACTCCGCCGAGCGGTCGCCGGGTTCGCGCCAGAAGCCGGTGCTGACGTGCTCGACCGAGTTCATCGTGAACAGGTTGAGACGGAGGCGGTCGGCGGTCATACTTCCGGGACCGTCCGGTCGGACGAAAGCCTTCGGGAATCGGCGGGCGTCCGGGGGGGTGACGGGGAGGTGGACACGAGGCGAGCGTTTACCGATGACGTAAGCGTGATATTCGTGTACACCCATCACGATGGCGTGCCGCACTGTAACAACTGCGACGCCTTCGTCACCGAGGCCTACGTCGCGGTGTTCGCACCGAACGGCTACGAGACGGTGCGGACGTGTCCACACTGCGAGGACGTCATCCGCGACGGCGCCGAGGTACGCGAGGCACGAGCACCGCGCGGGTAGGAGACGAGGAGGCGCCGCGGCACGACACCAGACTTCGGACGGCGTCGCCCGGGGCAGGGAGACCGGCCCCCCGCGAGTCGTCCGTTAGCAGGCGCAGTAGTACTCTCTGCCTGCGGTCTCTGTCTCGATGAGCCGGTACGTCGGCTCCGGGTCGGCCGGCCGGTAAACGCCGGTCGTCAGGTCCCGCCGGTCGCTGACGTCGCCCGCGACGAGGGCTCGCCAGTGTGCGGGCGAGAGGGCCTGCCGGTCCGCCGGGGTCGCGCCCGCGCCCTCGCCCACCCCGCCGAGGAGGGCGAGGTAGTCACGGAGGTACACCCACGTCACCGGACCGCCCTCCGCGTCGGCGCGGGCAGTCGCGGCCTCGAATTCGCCGGTCGCCTCGGCGTAGGCCGCCAGCGGCAGGTTCCGCCCCGCTGCGACCGGCATCGCGATCCACTTCCACGGCCGCGTGTTCACGTCGAGGAGGACGTACGTCTCGCGGTCCTCGTCGAAGACGAACTCCGCCTCGCTGATGCCGTGGTAGTCCGCCGCGCCGAGGACCGACAGCGCCCGCTCGCGGACCGTCCGCTCGCCCGTCTCGTGGACCACGCAGGAGGTGCCGTACCCCCGCGGGTAGCGCACGGCGGCGTTACCGACGACGGCGAGGGCCTCGTCTGTCGCCGCCGTCCCGTCGTCGGCGGGCGGCACGTACGACGCAAGCGAGCGGTCCTCGCCGACGGCCTTCTCGACGCGGGCCTGTGCCAGCAGGCGGATGTCGGCATCGCGGGCGTCGGCCACCACCTCGTCGTAGGCCGCGCGGTCGGTCACCTCGACGACGTTCGTGCCGAACGCCTCCTCGAAGCGGCGCTTCAGCGCCGGCTTCAGGACCAGCGGGAAGCCCAGTCGGTCGGCGGCCTCGTCGGCCGACAGCGCCGGCGGGCGGTCGTGGCTCTCGGCCGTCGCCGTCTCCTCGATGCGGTACGTCTCGGGGTGGGGAACGTCGAGACGCTCGGCCGTCGCGTACAGCGACTCCTTGTCGAGGACGTCGTCCACGCGGTCGGCCGCGAACGGCAGGGAGACTCCCTCCGGGCTGGCGTCCACGAGGGCGTTGACCCACTCGTCCATGCAGCCGAAGCCGACGAGGTCGTGGTCGCAGGCCGCCGCTATCTCCTCGATGTCCTCGCGGTAGCCGTCGAGGTCGTCCAGCGGGTACGTGACGCGGCCGGCGAGGGCCACGGCGTCGGAGTACGGCGCCACGCCGTCGGCGGAGCGGTCCACCGCTATCACGGGGACGTCGGCCGCTGACAGCGCACGCGCGACCCCGAGACCGGTGACGTGTGCGTTCGCGACGAGGGCGGGCGGGCGGTCGAAGTCGGCCTCCCGGACCGCCGCGACCAGCTCGTCGTGTTCGCGGAATCGGTCTGCCATGTCCCCGTCTCGGCGTCACCCCGGGTAAACCCACCGTCGTCGGCAACGGTCGGTGACGGCGACGGCTCTCGGTCGCGACGAAGCGCACCGCTTAACGCCCGCAGGCCACTACGGCGACCATGAGCGAGGGGCCGACGGCGCCGTGTCCGAACTGCGGGGCACCCGTCGAGCCGGGGGCACGCGACCCGACGGGAGCGGGGGCCGAACTCTGTGCGGACTGCTACTTCGAGCGGCTGGAACTCGTGGACCTGCCCGACCGGGTCGAACTCACCGTCTGTCCGACGTGTGGCGCCGTCGAACGGGGCCGCCGGTGGGTGGACGTCGGCGCGGACGACTACGTGGACGTGGCCGTGGACGCCGTCGCCGACCGGCTGGAGGTTCACGTGGACGCCGAGGACCTGCAGTGGGAGGTCCGTCCCGAACGCGTCGCCGAGACCGAGATCGTGGTCCACGCCACCTTCTCGGCGCTCGTCCGCGGTCGCCGCGTCACGGTTGACCACGCCGTCCCCGTCTCGGTCGGCCACGGCACCTGCGAGCGGTGTGGTCGGGCAGCCGGCGACTACCACGAGGCCATCGTGCAGGTGCGGGCCGCCGACCGGTCGCCGGACCCCGACGAGCGCGAGGGAGCCCGCGACGCCGTGGACGCCTACCTCGCAGAGCGAGAGGAAGCCGGCGACCGCAACGCCTTCGTCGCTTCGGTGTCGGAAGACGAAGACGGCATCGACGTGAAGGTCTCGACCGCCCAGATCGGGCGGGCCGTCGCCGAGCGCATCGTCCGGCGCTTCGGCGGGCGGGTCTCGGACTCCCGGCGCCTGGTCAGCGAGGACGGCGACGGCGAGCGCCTCTACCGGATGACCTACGTCGTCCGCCTCCCCGCGTTCCGGCCGGGCGACGTCGTGGACGTCGGCGACGAGGACGGGCCGGTCCTCGTGACGAACGTGCAGGGTGGTCTCGGCGGCATCCGACTCACGTCGGGCGACCCGTTCCGCGCGCCCGGGCCCGACGAGCGCGAGACGGAGTTCCACCGGCTGGCGACCGTCGAGGACGCCGCCGAGACCGCCCTCGTCAGCGTCGAGGACGACCACGCGGTACAGGTACTCGACCCCGAGACCTACGAGTCCGTCACCGTCGCCCGGCCGGACTTCCTCGACCCCGACGCCGAGACCGTCCACGCGGTCCACACCACCGCCGGTACCCATCTCGTCCCCGAGGACGCCGTCTACGGAGCGGTGCGGGAGATGCGGCTCGACCGCACCTGAGCGGCGACCCCGGCGACCGGCGGCGGACGCAGGTCACAGCCCTTATGCGCCGCTCCGGACTACCCCCGGACGAGATGGCCGCGAGAGTGATCGGGACGGTCGGGCTACCGGGCAGCGGGAAGGGCGAGGCGGCCACCGTCGCCCGGGACGTCGGCGTGCCCGTGGTGACGATGGGCGACGTCGTCCGCGACGCCTGCCGGGAGCGCGGTCTCGACCCCGAGGAACACCACGGTGCGGTCGCGACGGCCCTGCGCGAGGAGGACGGACCGGCCGCCATCGCCGACCGAACCGTCCCTCGCGTCCGGAAGCACGTGGCCGACGGCGCGGCGGTGGTCCTCGTGGACGGTCTCCGCTCGGACGTCGAGGTCGAGGTGTTCCGGAACGCCTTCGAGTTCCTGCTGGTGACCGTCCACGCCCCGTTCGCGGAGCGCGCCCGCCGACTGGCGGGTCGCGGCCGGGACGCCTCCGACCGCGACCACGAGGCCCTCCGTGGCCGCGAGGAGCGCGAACTCGCCTTCGGCATGGGCGATGCGATGGCGATGGCCGACGTCGTCGTCGAGAACGACGCCGACCTGGAGCGCTACCACCGGCAGGTGCGGACGATACTCGACGACCCCGAGGGCGTCCTCGCGGGCGACCACGACCTGCCGGGTCTCGTCGTGGACCCGACGCCGGCCGAGGCCCGTCCCGACCGTCCGGACGCCGCCGAGTCGGGAGAGACCGGCGGTGAGTCGCCGTGAACGACGGCGACGGCACGGTGTACCGCGTCGAGATACGCGTCGTCGCCCCCGTCCGGCCGACGGAGGTGACCGACCGCGTGGTGGACGCCGTCCACGAACTGTTCCCGGACGCAGAAATAGCGCGCGAGACCGACCGCGTCGTCGGCACGGCACGCTCGGTCGAGCGCTTCGCCGAACTCCTCCGCCAGCAGGCGATACTCGACACCGCCCGCGAGCGGATGCAGGCGGGGCAGTACGGCGACGCCGTGCACGTCGAACTGAAGAAACTCGCCGCCTACCAGGGCGTCGTCAACTTCGCCGTCGGCAACCCGGACGAACTGGGCGACGTCGAGGTGCGCTTCCGGGTCGAAGAACCCGCCGTGTCCGAGTTCATCGACCTCGTCGCGCCGCCGACCGAGGGCGGCGATCCGGTCGTCTGAGCACACGCCGGACGACGCAGGAGAGGACCGCTTATGTGGGGCCCGCTTCACGTCGGTGTATGCTCGTTCCCGTTCCCGTCGAGGACGTCGCCACGCGCGAGGTAGCGACGGTCGCGCCGGACGCGACGGTCCGGGCGGCCGCTCGCCAGTTGGACGCCGCTCCCATCGGGTCACTCGTCGTCGTCGGCGGGGGCGACCCCGTCGGCATCGTCACCGAGGCCGACGTCGCGTCGGTCGTCGCCGACGAGGGCGACCCGGACGCGGTGACCGTCGAGTCGGTGATGTCGAGGCCGCTGGTCACCGTCGCCGCCGACGCCACCCTCGACGAGGCCGCCCGCCTGTTCGAGGACAACGGCGTCAAGAAACTCCCGGTGGTCGCGGACGGCGAGCTGGTGGGTATCCTCACCACGACGGACGTCTCCCACTACCTGCCCCGACTGCGCAACCCCGGCGCGCCGGTGAGTCCCGCCGACGACCCCGACGCAGGCCGGCAGGTCCGCCGCAACGTCCGTCCCGAGACGGCCTACGAGCGACCGGAGTGGCAGTTCGAGTACGCCGGCACCGACACCGACGCCGACGCCGACGGGGTGGCCGTCGGCGACAGCGTGCGCTTCTCGAAGCCGCTGTCGGACGACGACGTCCGCGCCTTCGCTGACGTGACCGGCGACACCAACCGCCTCCACCTCGACGACGAGTTCGCCGCCGAGACGCGCTTCGGCGGCCGCATCGTCCACGGGTCGCTCTCGACGGGCGTCATCAGCGCCGCCCTCGCCCGCCTGCCCGGGCTGACGATCTACCTCTCGAAGGAGCTGCAGTTCCTCGGTCCCGTCGGTATCGGCGACCGCGTCGTGGCCGACTGCCACGTCGTCGAGGACCTCGGCGACGGCCGGTTCCGTCTCGAGGCAAACGTCGGCTGCGTCGCCGACGACGCCGTCGATCCCGACGCGACCCCCTCCGTGCCGCCGGTCGCCGACGAGGACGCCGTCGTCTCCGGGTCCGTGACGGTACTCGTGGACGACGCGCCCGACGTGGCACGGACCGGCGACGGCGCCGCGCCGGAGCGGGC
>CAZEIO010000068.1:0-9104 GCA_964512525.1 uncultured Halobacteriales archaeon | reverse complement strand
CGCTGGACGCGCTTGTAGGCGTCCCACGCGGGCGTGGCGACCTCGCCGGGGTGAGAGAGACCGAGACGGTGGCGGGTACGGTCCACCCGTTTCGCCGGCCGAAAGAGGGCGGGTTCCGAGAGGTCCCACACCGCACAGTCCTCCGAGCGGATGCCCTCTCGTTCGAGAATGGCGTTCGTCGCGCGGCGGGCGGCCTCGTTCGCGGCCTCCATGCTCGCGAGGTCGGTGTTCGTGCGCACGAAGTCACTCGCGAGGACGAGGTTGTCGGCCCCGGTCCGGGCCGTCGGCCGGTACTGGAGCGTGTCCACGGTGTTGATCAGGAGTGGTTCGCCGTTCTCGACGGTGCCGTCGTCGCCGAACTCGATGGCCGGATCGACGAAGGTGTCCACGAGGTTGTCGTCGGCGAGGCGTTCCTCGCCGTCGCGGTTGAGGTGGCGTTTCAGTTGCTCCCACACCTCGGTGACGAACTCCTCGCGGGTGCACTCGCGGGCGGGCTTGTCGAAGACGACGCCCGGCTCGTTCCACTCCGAGACGATGACGGAGAGGACGCCGCCGACCTCGCCGTCGCCACACGAGCGCAGGTCGAACTCCGACCAGAACTGCTGCTGGGAGACGGAGGTCAGCGCCCACGGCGCGTCGTAGTAGGCGCCGTGACCGTGGACGGTCGGGACGTCCTCCGCGAGGTAGAACTGCAGGCCGTTCATCCAGCCCGTTCGGAGTCCGTCGAGGTCGGCAAGCGAGGGGGCGGTGTCGGTGAGTTCGGGCGTCCGCAGACGGCTCAGCGCCTCGACCGGCAGCGCCGACACGTAGTAGTCGGCGGCGAGGTCGTGGCCGTCCACGGTGACGCCCGTCACCCGTCGGCCGTCGGCGTGAATCGCCTCGACCGGCGAGTTGGGGTACAGTTCGACGTCGAGCGAGTCGAGGTAGCGCACCCATGGGTCGATCCACACCTCGCTCGATGGCCCGTTCAATACGCGGTCCGCCGCGATGGACGGGTCGAACAGGCCGCGGAAGATCTGCAGGTAGATGCGGCCGATGGTGCGGGCGCTCGACACCTGCGGGCGCATCGCGACGAGCATCTGCGTCAGGCCGTACCCCAGCAACTTCCGGTACGCCGGCGACATTCGCTCGGCCTCGATGAACTCCCACCACGTCGTGGACTCCAGTTCCTCTTCGCGACGAGCCTCGCAGGAGGTGAGCACCTGCAGGAGGCGGTTGACGAAGAAGGCCGCCTCGTCCGCGGGCACGGACCCGCCGCCGAAGACGTTCTCGAGGGCCTCTCGCCACTCCCGCAGACTGCTCGGCGTGTCCACGTCGAGCGTGCGGGGTTCGTCCTCCGTGAGGGCGGCCAGCATCTGCGTCGCCCGGGTGAGGTTGTCCTTCACCGTCCGGTCGTCGCCGTCGCCGTAGGGAATCCGCTCCATCGTGTCCGGCAGGTGCCGGTAGAAGCCGGGGAAGAAACGAAAGCCGTGTTCGCCCGGCAGCGCCGGTCCCGCTCCCCGGTCCGGTCCGGGCATCGAGCGCGCCTTGCCCCCGAAGCGGCCGTTCGCCTCGTACACGGCCACGTCGAACCCGCGCTCGGCGAGTTCCTGCGCGGCACTCAGCCCCCCGACGCCACCGCCGAGGACGGCGACCGAGGCGCGGCCGTCGCCACCCCGGCGGCGCTCGAAGGCCGTCGGGTCGGCCCGGGTACGCACGTACGGTCGGCGGTCGTCGGTCGGTGCTCCGTCGTCCCCGTCGCCCGCTGACATCGACTGCCGTAGGAATCCCCCCCGCTTAACGCCTGCGCCCTCCCCGGTCGGCGAGCGACGCCTTTGTGCCGCTCCCCCGCGTCGGGACTGCCGTGCGCGTCCGCCACGTCCCCGGTCCGACCGACGACCGACGCGAGGCGACCACGCTCGCGACGGCCGTCTCGGTCGCCGATACCCCCCTCTCTCGGGCACGGGGCCTGATGCTGCGCCGACTCCCGTCGGACGGCGCACTCGTCTTCCCGTTCGACACCGCCCGCACGCGGTCGGTCCACACGCTCTTCGTTCCGGCACCGATCGACGTGGTCTGGACCGTCGGCGACGAGGTAGTCCGTGTGGAGACCATGCGCGCGTGGGCCGACGTCGCGCGTGCCACCTGTGACCGGTTCGTCGAGTTGCCCGCCGGCGCGGCGAGCGCGGTCGAACCGGGCGACGTCGTGACCGTGACGACGGCCGACTCGGCCGCCCCGGTCGATTGAAGCGGGTGGCGCCGCTACGGGCGACCGTGACCGACCGCTACCTCGTCGCCGTCAAGCCCTCGGCCCGGCGGACCAACCCCGCGGTCGGACGCGCCGTCAACCGCGACGGCACGCGCCACGAGTTCGCGGACCGCGCGGCCGCAGAGCGGTGGGCCACGGAACTCAGCAGCGAGGGGCCGCTGGTCTGGGTGCGCGCGGCCAACCCCGCCGACGACGCCGTGGACGCCTACCTGATGGGACGGCGGCGCAGGCCGGCGGCCGACGGGACGGGTGACACCACTCCGGCCGGCGAACAGGCGGCCGTGGACGCCTTCTCCGGGTGACCCGACGGCTACCGCGTCAGGTACCACGCCCTCTCACAGGACGAACAGACGGCCTGTGACCACGAGAAGCCCGACCGCTTCGAGAGCGTCCCCTCGCCGCACTCGGGACAGGTCGGGGCGGGCACCTCCTCGAGGTCGAGTTCGGTCGCCATCATCGCGAAGTCACGCTCGCGCTCCTCCAGCCGTTCCTCGAGTTCGTCGATCCGTTCCTCGAGTTCCGCGACGCGGTCGGCGTCGTCGCTCATACGCGCAGAAGGGGCGGCGGCGGTTTAGTAACTGCGCCGGGGCGGTGGCTCGAGCCGCGCGGGTCGCGCTCACTCCGGCGTCGCTCGCGGGTGACGGAACAGCGCCGAGGAGGAGATTTGAACTCCTGAGTCCTCTCGGACAGTTGATCTCGAATCAACCGCCTTGGCCAGGCTAGGCTACCTCGGCCCGACGAACGCTCGGTGCGAGCGGCTATTATCGGTTACGGTCGGCCGCCGTCGTGGCGGGAGCCGCTTACAGCGCCGACAGCAGGTCGCACTTCCGGCAGACGTCCCGCGACGTCGGCGCGCCACACTCCGCACACTCGCCGGTCGGGCCGCCCTCGACTCCGCGGTAGCGCTCGGCCGCGAGTGCCGCGAGTTCCTCGTAGCCCGCCACGACCGAGTGCCGCGTCCCCGGGTGTGCCTCCTCCAGTTCGAGGAGGAGGTCGCGGAGTTCGCCGCGGTAGGCCTCGCTCGCGTGGGGACACTCGGTGACGTGGGCCGGCAGGTCTCGCAGGTGGACGTACAACCCCACCTCCTTCTCCGGGACGTCCCGCAGGGGCTTGGCGCGGGGGACGAACTGGCTCCCGCCGTCGGCGGCCGTCGGGTCCGCGTCCGTCTCGACGTCGTCCGGTGGGTGGGCCCGTTCGACGCTCGGTCGCTCGTCTAGCGGCCCGAGGCTGGCGTCGAAGTGTCTGGCCATCCGTTCGACGTTGCCCTCGAACAGGTTCATCAGCGCCGTCTGGGCCTCGTCGTCGAGGTTGTGGCCGGTCAACAGGAGGTCGGCGTCCAGTTCCTCCGCGTACCGCGAGAGGACGTCCCGGCGGAACACGCCGCAGTACGCACACGGCGCCATGTCCTCGGGGTCGGTCTCGACGACGTCGTCCATCCGGACGTCGAACTCCTCGGCGTAACTGACTACCTCGTGTTCGATGCCGAGGTCCGTGACGAGGTCGCGACAGGCCGCCAGCGACTCGTCGCGGTAGCCCTCGATGCCCTCGTGGACCGACAGGGCGACCAGTTCGACGCGGGGGTCCTGGTCGAACGTCTCCGCGAGCACCTGCGTGAGCGCGACGCTGTCCTTTCCGCCGGAGAGCCCGACCAGCCAGCGGTCCGGACGCTCGGGCGTCGCCGTCGGCGAGAGGAGTCCGTCCTCGCGGACGCGCCGGCGAACGCGACGCTCGACCGACTCCCGGAGGTGCCGCCCGCAGTAGTGTGTCCCGGCGTAGGCCGCGAACGTGACCGCTTCCCGGTCACACCTGTCACACTCCACCATCGCGCTTCGCTGTGCCGCCCGCGCTCATAGCGGTTTCGCCCCCCGCTGCCGCTCCAGCGTCCCGTCCCCGAGCGTCACCGTCTTTGGTCTCGCCCCCCCACGCTCCGGCATGGACAGAGAGCGGGCCGTGGACCGACTGGAGGCGGTGGTCGAGACCGTCGCCACGGAGACGCTGCCCGTTCCGGTTCGGGAGGTGTGGACCTACGGCGACGTGGCCCTCGGCGTGGACCCCGTCGGCCGCCTCGACGTGTACCTCACAAAGGAGGTGCTGATGGGTGGCGAGGAACCGCCGGCCGACGAGTTGCCCCCGGGACTCGCGGGCGTCCGGGGTATCGGCACCGTCGTCCGCGCCGACTGGGCGATCGACAATCCCGACCTCGTCCGGACCGACGACGCCGGCTACGTCGCCCCCGAGCGGTGTCTCGCCGCCCACCTCCTCCGCGAGGACGAACCGGTCCACCTCGAGGTCTGCAACGCCCCCTTCCGGAACAACGTCACCCGGCGACTGGAGGGCGCCCGCGCCCGCGACGACTACGCCGAGGCTATCGACCCCCGCGGCGTCGCCCTCTGGATCGAGGGGCAGCGAAGTGACGAGGCGTTCCGCAAACTCCGCGCCTCGGCCTTTGCCTTTCCCCCGCTGTCGGCCGCCTTCGAGAGCCTCGGCCTCGACGGCGACGAGGCGACGGCGGCCGCCGAGGCCGTCCACGCCTGGCGCGAGGAGGCCGAGGGCGTGACGGTGCGCGGCGACGTGGTCTGATCTATCCCGTCAGTCGGTGACGCGACCGACGGTGACGTGGAAGGGGACAGTCTCGCGTCGGCGGTAGTCGCCGCGCTCCATCGCCCGGACCACCGCCCGGCCCATCGCCCGCCACTCCGCGCGGAGGTCGTCGTACGCCGTCGGCGAGAGACCGCCGGCGAGCATCGTCGCGCGGTCGTCGGCGAGACCGGCCCCGGTTGCCTTCCGCCGGGCCGCCCGCAGGTTCGCCTCGTCGTACGGCGGTTCCACGGTGCGGACGTGGTCGTACCGTCGCGTGCTCACGACCGACAGCCCCGCCCCGCGGAACAGGTCGCCGGCGGCGCCGAGCGTGACGTCCGTCGAGACGCCCGCGAGGTAGGCCGCCCGCGCCCGGCGCTCCAGCGCGGCCTCGTTCGCCACCGTCGATTCGACGCTGACGGCGGCGTTGTCTGGTTCGACCGCCGCCACGAGGTCCGACGAGACGCGGGCGAGTTCGGCGACCGCCCGGACCGGCTCGGGCAGGTTGACCAAAAGGGCCTGACAGGTCGTCAGGTCGGCCGCATCGTCGCGAAGCGGCAGCGAGAGGGCGTCGCCGCGGACGACCGGAAACGGGCCGGAGGTACCGGTCCCGGCGCCCGTACTCGCGCTCGCGTCTGTCGCCGTCCGCGTCGGGTCGCTCTCCGTCTCGCCGACGTCCGCGTCCGTCGCCCGTTCGCTCCGGGGACCGTCCCGTGCGACCCGCAGGAGGTCGGGGTCGGCATCGACGCCGACCACCGTCGCGTCGGTCTCCGCACGCAACACCGCCGACAGTTCGCCGGTGCCACAGCCGACGTCCACGACGCGGTCGCGACTCCCGAGACGGAGGTCGGCGAGCGCGCTCGTGTCCTCCCACATCCCCCGGCGGGTGTCGCGGAGGTAGTCGGCGTCGAAGCGGCGCACGTCCGTCGAACGGGGACACCGACAAAAAGCGCGCGGGTCGTCAGTGAATCTCGGCGGGTTCGAGACCAGCGTCGGCGAACCGCCGCTCGAGGAGGGCGGTCCGTTCGAGGAGGTCGTTCGAGTCGTGGGCGTCGGACCCGGCGACGACGGCCACGTCGTGGGCCGCGAGGGCGTCGAGGAACTCGGGGACGGGGTGGAAGAAGCCCGGGCCGTCCGTGTCGTCGGCCGGGTGGTCGATGTCGCGGTTCGCCCGGCCGGCGTTTATTTCGGGGACGGTCCGGGAGTCGGCGAAGGCCCGCGCGAGACGGTCGTACTGCTCGCGGTCCATCACGCTCCGGACGTTCGGGTTCCGCTCCGGCAGGTCCACGTGGCCGGCGACCGCGAACAGTTCCGACTCGACCATCGTCTCCACCAGTTCCACGTAGCGCTCGACGAAGGCCGCGGGGTCGTCGGGGTCGGCGACGTGGACGTTCGCGCCGCCGACGAGGTGGACCGACCCGACGTGGTAGTCGAAGTCGGCGGTCGCGAGGAAGTCCTCGACCAGCGGCTGGTCGTCGGGATGGTAGTCCACCTCGGCGGCGTCGAACACCGCCACGTCGGCGTCGGCGCGGACGTCCTCGATGGCCTCGCGACGGCGCTCGTAGGTCAGGTCCAGCGCGTGGCCCTCCACTCGGCGGCGACGCACCTGTTCGGGGATGTCCGAGACGATGAGGTGGTCGGCGATACCGATGCCGTCGAGGCCGGCCTCCTCGGCGGCCGCCACCATCCACTCCAGAAAGTCGCCGTCGGAGTACGTCGAGTGCGTGTGATAGTCGTACATACCACGCCGTCGGGCGACGGGCTAAAAAGTCGGGCGGCTTCGCCCGCCGCCCCGGGCTACCGCTTCGCCAGCGCCACCTGGTAGTGTGGGGCCCGCGCCCCGGACTGCCGCACGTCGGTTACCTTCCACGGGGTGTCGAGTGTCGCCTCGCGGAAGCGTGCGGGCGAGAACAGTCGGAACAGCAGTGTCGGTCCGGCGTCGCCGCGGTACTCGACGTGGAAGGCGCGGTACGCGAGTCCCGGCGTGGGGTCCGGGCGGAAGCCGAACAGGTCCGGTGTCCGCTCGTGGGCCGGATCGTGGGCGTCGAGAATCGCCGTCGCCCGCGGCCCGGTCACGCGGTCGAGGTCGCGGAGGAACGCCCGCAGGCCGGCGACCGACCCCGCGAGACCGACCTGCGTGCCGCGGGCGAACACGGACCGGAAGCGACGGTCGAAGTCTGGCAGGTCGAACATGTCTGCCCGGCGAGCGTCGGCGACGCCACGGTCGCGCATCGTCTCGACGAGGTGGTCGTTCACCTCGGTCGCGACGGTCACGACCCGCTCCTGGAAGTGCAGGGCGTGTCGGCCCACCCCGGCCCCCAGTTCGAGGAGGGGCCCGTCGAGACGCGCCGTGGCCCACGGCAGGTCGTCGTCGGTCTCGGCGTCGCGGAAGTAGAGCGCGACGGGGTGCTCTCGCAGGTCGCTTCCGTCGCGGTCCACCAGCGGTCGGTCGCGGTCACCGCGGTACTCGTCCCGTATCGCGCGGCCGAACGGGTCCGCCATGTCCTCGCGCTCGCCCGCCGAGAACGTAAAATCCCGCTGATATGTGCTACCGAGTAACGTGTGACACGGTACTATCCCACAGGAAGTGCGGCCGGTTACGACCGGGACCCGCGACGGTCGCCGGCGGCCGGCGTCGTCAGACTTCTGCGTCTCCCGCGGCGAGTTCGCGGGCGCGTTCGACGTTCCACGCGAAGCCCTTGCCGTCCTCGTGTGGGGTCTCGAGGACGAACGGTCGGTCACGAACCTCGGGGTGGGTGAGGAGAGCGCGCATCCCCTCGACGCCGATTTCGCCCTCGCCGACGTGGGCGTGTTCGTCCTTGTTCGTCCCACAGGCGTGTTTCGAGTCGTTGAGGTGCCAGCAGGCGAGGTTCTCGAGACCGACCACGTCCTCGAACTCGGCGACGGTGTCGGCGACGCCCTCGGCCGTCGAGAGGTCGTAGCCGGCCGCGAAGGCGTGGGCGGTGTCCACGCAGACCCCGAGGTCGTGGTCGCACAACTCCCGGACGCGAGCGAGGTGTTCGAACTCGTCGCCCAGTTTCGTGCCGCCGCCGGCGTCGGACTCGACGAGGAGCGTCACGTCGCTGGGCACGTCCAGTTCCGACAGCGCACTCGCGGCGTTCTCGAGTCCCCGGTCCACGCCGGCGCCGGTGTGTGCGCCGAGGTGGACGTTGACGTACTCGATACCGAGGGCCGCGGCGGCGTCGACCTCTCGCTGCATCGACTGCACCGACTTCTCGCGCAGGTCGGCCTTCGGCGTCGCGAGGTTGACGAGGTAGGAGGCGTGGATGACCCACGGTCCGACGCCGTCCTCGGCGGCGGCGTCGCGGAACTGCTCTGTCTCCTCCGCGGAGAGGTCCGGGTCCTGCCAGACCTGCGGTGAGTGGGTGAATATCTGCCCGCAGTTGCCGCCGACCCGGTGCTGTCGCCACACCGCGTTCGCGACGTTGCCGTACGGCGGTCGCTCGTCGTCGTGCGTTGCCTTGCCGCTGGCGACGGAGACGTGAGCCCCGACACGCAGGTCGTCACCGGCGGCGTCGTCCGTCCCGGACTGGGCGCTCATACGTGTCGCACGGGGGGCCGAGCATTGTAGGTTGTGAAGCCGGTCGCGTCGGCCGTCGCTGGCGGGACGAAAAGTCGGAGAAGCGGGACGGACGGGTGGAGAGCCGACGGCGGCGTCAGCGGATGACGTCCAGGCCGTTCTCTCGCTCGACCTCGTCGCGACCGCCGTCGCTCTGCGTACCGGCGTGACCCGGCCCCGGAGCGACGGTCTCGACGTTCTCGCTGGCGTCGAAGGACGCCTCCTCGACCTCCTGCAGACTCTCGCGAGACTTGTCGGCCTGCTTCTGCGTGGTCGGGCCGAGCACCTGTGCGGACTGGACGCCGGTCATGATGGCCATGACCCGCACCTTGCCCTTGTACTCCTCCTGGATCCGGGCGCCCCAGATCACGTTCGCGGAGGCGTCCAGCCGCTCGGTGATGTTGTCGGCGATACCCTCGGCCTCCTTCAGCGTGAGGTCGGGACCGCCGGTGATGTGGACCAGGCCGCCGCTCGCGCCGCGGTAGTCCACGTCCAGTAGCGGGTGGTTCATCGCGTCGTTGACCACCTCGCGGGTCTTGTTCTTGTCTTGGGTCTCGCCGACGAGCATCACCGCGACCCCGCCCTGGTTCATGATGGACGTCATGTCCGCGTAGTCCAGGTTGATGAGGCTCGGCTGGGTGATGGTCTCGCTGATCCCCTTGACCGTCTCGGCGATGATCTGGTCCATCACCGAGAACG
>CAZEIO010000067.1:0-9197 GCA_964512525.1 uncultured Halobacteriales archaeon | reverse complement strand
CGAGAACTCCTCCCAGGAGGGCGTACTCGCCAGTCGGAGTACCCTGACGTAGGAGTTCAGGTCGAACGGAATCTGCATACCATCGGATCGTCCGTTCACGTTTTTATCCGTTGCGGAGAGCGCTCGCCGCCAGTGGTCCGCCCGATCCCCGTTCACGCTGGCGGATTCGTCCTCGGCGGCACGTGTCCTGCCGCCCGTCCGTCTCGCGGCGTCAGTCCCAGAACGACCGCGTCCGGGCGTACTCTCGCTCCTTCGCGAGGACGTCCCGGTAGAAGTCGAGGTCGTCCTCGCGGTGACGGTTGATGATTCGCGCCGCGGTGTCGGGCCCGACGCCGCGGCCCGAGAGCGCGAGGACCGCTCGCTTGCCGTGTGCCTGCACGAGCGACGCGTTGCGGTACACGCGCCGGGTCCGCTTCTCCTCGTCGGCGTCCTTCTCGTCGGCCCGCACCGCCTGCACCGCCTCGTCGGCGGCGGGATGCAGCGCCGCGACGCGGGTCGCCCCGCACTCGCCACACCGGGGCTGGTCCGAGAGCCGGCGAATCTTCGTGCGACGCTGCCAGTCCTCGCAGTTGAGGCAGAACAGCCGCACTCGGTCGTCCTGCAGGCGGTCGCGGACCGTCTCGACCACGTCGGCGTCGGCGTTCTCCGGGGCGAGCAGCTCTCGCCCGGAGGAGCGACCGCCCTTGCCGACGGGCGTCCGCTGGCGGGTCGTCTCGAGCGACGTCGCGCCCGACTGTACCGCCCGCAGGGTCGCGGCGGCGCCGGCGACGTCTAAGTCCTCGTGGAACACCTCCCGGACCGCCTCGTCGTGGACCGGGGTGTCCTCGAGGGCGGCCCGCAGGCGCTCGCCGCCGAGACGGGCGTCTCGCTCGAGACGGCCAAACTTCGTCGCCACCTGCGCGAGCCGGAACAGCAGCGCGTCCGACCGCTTGAGGCTCAACTCCACGACCGTCCGGACGTGGTCGGGGTCGGTCTCCCGGAGCACCTCGACCACGTCGCCCGGGCCGGCACCGCGGGGCAGGTCGAGTTCGATCCGGTACGGATCGACCTCCAGTCCGACCGTCGAGCCGACACGCTGGCCGACGAGCGAGGAGAGGACACGGCCGAGCGTCTCGTTCGTCTCGTGGCCGAGGGCGGCGTTCACCACGACGGCACCGCCGCCGCCCTCCACGACCACCGTCTCGTCCGTCGGCACCGGGTGGTCCGGGACGTGGTCCGCGAGTCGCTCGAGGGCGTCCGCGACGGTGTCCGGTTCGGCGGGGTAGCGCCGGGCCACGTCCCGCGCCACCGCGGTCGGGTCGGCGTCGGCCAACTGCGGCGCGGCGACGCGGCGCATCTCGCCCACCTCGCTCGCCACCGCCCGGGGAACGGGTATCTCCTGGCCGACCCACGACGGCACCTCGCCGGCGGGGTCCTCGACGGGGCTGACGGTCACGGTTGCGTCGTCCTCGTCCACCTGCACCACGCGCCACATCTCGCCCCGCTGGACGAAGGTGGCACCCGGCTCCGCGAAGTTGCGGACGAACCGCTCGTCGAGCGTCCCGACGCGACCGCCGCCGGCCACGTCCTCCACGTCGTACGTCTCCTCGTCCGGTATCATCGAGAGGTTCCCGTACACGTACGACCGTGTGCCGGAGGTGGCCTCGATGCGGTCGCGGCCCTCCTCCAGCCAGACGACGCGGTTGCCGGCCAGTTCCCGTAGCACCGCCTTGAACTGTGTCTCGTCGAGGTCGCGGAAGGGGTACGCCCGGCGCACTATCTCGTAGGCGCGGCGAGCGTCGATGGCCTCGCGCTCCATCACCAGCCCCGGTATCTGGTTGGCGACGACGTCCAGCGACCCCTCGTGGATGGCCGCGGGTTCGACCTCGCCGGCCCGCGCCCGGCGGGCGATGGCCATCGCCTCTAGCGTGTCGTCCGGTCCAGTCGTGACGATGGTACCCGCCGACGCCTCCCCCTCGCGGTGGCCGGCGCGGCCGACGCGCTGGAGGAGGCGGGTGACCTGCCGCGGCGACCCGAACTGGACGACGTGGTCCACCCGGCCCACGTCGATGCCGAGTTCCATCGACGACGTACAGAGCAGGCCGTCTATCTCGCCGGCCTTGAACCGGTCCTCGACCTCGACGCGGGCCGCCTTCGACAGCGACCCGTGGTGGACGCCGATGGGCAGGTCCAGGGCGTTACAGCGGGCCCCCATCGCCTCCGCCGTCTGGCGGGTGTTGACGAACACCAGCGTGGACTCGTTCGCGGCCACGAGGTCCCGTACCGCGCGGACGTGACTCGCCGTCTCCGCGTCGGTCGCGAGTTCGGCGGCCAGTCGCTCGTCCTCCGGGCCGACCGTCGGCCGGGTCACGGTCACGTCGAGGTTCGTCCCGGCCTCGACGGCGCGGACCGCACAGTCACCGCCGGTGAGGAAGCGGCCAACCTCGGCGGGGTCGCCGACCGTCGCCGAGAGGCCGATCCGCTGGAAGTCCCCCGCCAGTTCCCGCAGGCGCTCCAGTCCGACAGTCAACTGTGCGCCGCGTTTCGCCGCCGCGAGTTCGTGTATCTCGTCCACGACGACGTGGGCCACGTCCGACAGCGCCTCCCGGAGCCGCGACCCGGTGAGCATCGCCTGCAGCGTCTCGGGCGTCGTGACGAGGACGTCCGGCGGGTCCGTCGCTTGCTTCCGGCGGTGGTAGTCGGAGGTGTCGCCGTGGCGAACGTCCACCGCGACGTCCAGCGTCTCCCCCCACCACTCCAGCCGGTCGCGCATGTCGCGGTTCAGCGCTCGCAGCGGCGTGACGTACAGCGCGGAGATGCCGAACGGGGTCGTGGGGTCGTCCTCGCCGGGCGGCGGCGACCGCGCCTCGCGGGCGGCGACGATGGACGAGAACACCGGCAGCATCGCCGTCTCCGTCTTGCCGCTGCCGGTGGGGGCGACGACGAGGGTGTCCTCGCCGTCGGCAATCGGCTCGAGGGCGGCCCGCTGTGGCGCGGTGGGCGACTCGAACCCCCGCTCCGCGAGGGCGGCCCGCAGGTCGGGATGGAGGGCGTCGAAGACCGACTCCTCCCCGACTGACTCCCCGGAACTCATTGTCGATCCGTGTCGCCTGCGGCGGTTAAGCCCACCGCTCGCGGTCGAGTGACTGGACGCCGACCGGCGCGGGTGCCGACCCGACGTCGGAGCCTCCGGCCGATCCGGTGGTTTCAATGGCCGGCCTCGCCTCCGTTCGTCCGTGACCGATCCGTTCGTCGTCGGCATCGCCGGCGGCACCGGCGCGGGCAAGACCACGCTCGCCCGTCACGTCGCAGAGCGCCTCGACGCGCCGGTGACGCGGGTCGCCCTCGACGACTACTACGAACCCAGGCCGGACCTCTCGCCCGCCGAGCGTCGCGAACTCAACTACGACCACCCCGCCGCCTTCGACTGGACGCTTCTCGTGGACCACCTCGACGCGCTCCGGGCCGGCGAGGCGGTCGCGATGCCGGAGTACGACTTCGCCGCCGACGACCGCGTCGGCACGCGACGGGTCACCGCCGGCGCCGTCGTCCTCGTCGAGGGCATCCTCGCCCTGCACGACCCGCGGGTGCGTGACCGTCTCGACCTCTGCGTGTACGTCCAGACCGACGCCGACGTGCGGGTCCTCCGGCGGGTCCGCCGTGACGTCGTCGAACGCGACCGCGACCTCGAGGGCGTCGTCGAACAGTACCTCGCGACGGTGAAGCCGATGCACGAGCGCCACGTCGCGCCGACGAAGACCCACGCCGACGTCGTCGTCCCCGAGGGCGCAAACGAGCGTGCCGTCCGACTGCTCGCCGACCGCCTGCGGGCGGCCCTCGCCGGCGACGACGGCCCCCGTGACGCGCCGCCGATCGAGTTCGACGAACCCGACCCCGTCGTGACTCACTCCGGCCACGCCGCGCCGTCCAGCGCGGGCACGGCCGACGGCGCCCCCGACACGAACGGCGACGGGGGCACGAAGACGGACGAGGGCGACGACACCGACGCCGGACGGCAGCCGTCGCGCTGACCGGGCACCGGTGGACCGGCTGGCACGGTTCCGGACGGTCGCCGCCCCCGACGGTCCGATCCGCACGCTTTTGCGCGAACCCGCCGTCCCCGGCGTATGGAGATAGCGATACTCGGCGGCACGGGTGACATCGGCGAGGGACTGGCGCTGCGGTGGGGTCGCGACGCGGACCACCGGCTCGTCGTCGGCTCCCGCGAGGCCGACCGCGCCCGCGACGCCGCCACGGAGTACCGCGAGCGACTGGCCGACCGCGGCCACGACGCCGACGTCGCGGGTGCGGCGAATCCCGACGCGGCGGCCGGCGCGGACGTCGTCGTCGTCGGCGTCCCGCCGTACCACGTGGCCGACACCGTCGAGGCAGTCGCCGACGGACTCGAGGGTGTCCTCGTCAGTCCGGCCGTCGGGATGCAGCGAGACGAGGCGGGGATGCACTACCACCGTCCCGGGGCGGGGAGCGTGACCGCCGTCGCCGCCGCCGCCGCGCCCGAGGACGTGCCCACCGTCGGCGCGTTCCACCCACTGCCGGCGCGCCGTCTCGCCCACCTCGACGCCGACCTCGGTCTGCACGTCCCCGTCGTCGGCGACGACCCGGACGCACGCGAGACGGTGATCGGTCTCGCGGACGACGTCGAGGGGCTGACCGGACTCGACGCCGGCCCGCTGGCGAACGCCCCCGAGGTCGAGGGACTGACGCCGCTGTTGATAAATCTCGCTCGGCAGAACGAGGACCGCTCGCACCTCGGCGTCCGGTTCGAGTGAGCGGCGACTGACCGCAGGAGTCCGGCGTGACGGACGCCGGTCTCGGGACGGCCGCCCCGGCGCCGACTAGATGAATCCCTCTTGGTCGAGGTTCTCCATCACGTCGTCCACGAACGTGTCGGCGTCGTCGTAGGGGAAGTCGCCGCCGGGCAACTTCGTCTGGAGTTCCATCGCGGTCATCGCGAAGTCGTCCACCTCGAACCGGGTGGTCGGACCGTCCGGCAGCGCCGGGAGGAAGCCCATCGGGTTCGAGACGGGGTAGTCCGCCCCCTCGAAGGCGTCCATCAGTTGCTCGCGCAGGTCGGCGCGCTGGTCGTCGTCCAAGTCTGCCATGGGCGTTCGTGTGCGTCCCCGGGTAAAAAACGCTCCGCGAGCGTCAGCCCAGTACGACGTCGAGGTAGAGCATCACGACGATGCCGACCATCAGGCCGAGCGTCGCCACCCGCTCGTGGCCGTGAGCGTGGGTCTCGGGCACTATCTCGTCGCCGATGACGAACAGCATCCCGCCGGCGGCGAAGCCCATCGCGTACGGCAGTACCGGGTCGGCCACCCCGACGGCGACGGCCCCGAACACGGCGAGCGGTATCTCCACCACGCCCGACCGGACGCCCGTGAGGACGGCGTAGAGGCGGCGGTCCAGGCCCGCGTTCACGGCCGCGACCGACACGGCGAGTCCCTCGGGGACGTTCTGGACGCCGATGGCGAGCATCAGCGCCAGCGCGTCGCCGATACTCGCCGCCTCGCTCGTGCCCGTCGCCGCCGCGCCGAAGCCGACGCCGACCGCCAGTCCCTCGGGCACGTTGTGCAGTGTGATGGCGACGATGAACAGCACCACGCCGGCGAGACGCTCGTCGAGGACGCGACCGCCCGCCGCAGCGGTGTTCGCGTCCTCGCGGCGTGCACCGGTGACGAGGTAGTGGACGTGTGGCACCCAGCGGTCGGCCTGGTCGAGGACCAGTGCGCCGAGGAGGATGCCCGCTATCACCTCGAGTGGGCCGCCCTCGGGGTGCTCGATGCCCGGCAGGATGAGGCTGGTGTACGCCGCCGACAGCATCACCCCCGCCGCGAACCCCAGCGCCCCGTCGAGCGCCCGCTCGGAGGGATCTCGCCAGACGAGGACGACCGAGGCTCCGAACAGGTTCAACGTCGCGATGACGACGCCGGCGAGGAGCGCCTGCACCAGCGGGTTCGTCCCGGCGACCTCCACGAACAGGCGCTCCAGTCCCGTCTGTGCCGGCGTCGTCCACATCGTCTCCGTTTCGGCGAGTCGCGACTTGAATTACCGGGGCACTCGCCGGCCCGCCGGTCACCGCCGCCTCACTCGTGCCGTCAGTCCTCGCCGGGCGCACCGCCCGGCAGCCACGTCTCCTGCAGGAACGTCCACCGGACGCCGAGCGGCGCGTCGGCGTCGGGTTCGAACCACGCCGCACTCGCCCGTGCCGTCTCCGCTGACCCCCGGTGTCGTTCCTCGTAGGTCAGCAGACAGCGGTCGGCGGTCTCGTCGGCCACCGAGAGCGACGTGATCGCTATCTCGAAGGCGTCGTCGGCGTCGGCGTCACTCGCTCGCGCCCGGCGCTCGGCCCCCACGCCCGCGCGCTCACCGTGGCCAGACCGGACGCCAGCGACGACGGCCGCGCGGTCGTGGCGCTCTCCGTCCGGTCCCACCATCGTGAACTCGGGTCCGAGCGCCCGGTCGAGGCGGGCGACACCCTTCCTCTCGGGCACGTCGCCGCGGTACCACTCGCCGAAGAAGTCGTGCAGTTCTCGCACCTCTCGCCGGCAGCGTGCCGCGAGGTCGCCGTCGTCGGTCGCCATGCGGGCCGTACGGCCGGCCCTCACCTGAATCCACCTCCCGACGGCGGCGAGAGACGGCCGCTACGGCTCGCGCTCTAGTCCCTCGACGTGGTCCCGGAGGTCCGGGAACGCGTCGAGGTCCACGAGACCGTACTCGCCGCCGCCGTAGAACCAGCCCGGCAGTTCCGGGCCGTGGAGGTGGTTCGCCGGGTCGCCCTCGACGCTGACGACGTTCACGAGTGGCACCAGCCGGATGGTCTCTCCGGCCGTGACACAGACCACCGTCTCCTCGCGGACGAGGGCGGCGTCGTACGTCGAGGCCTCGTACTCGTCGGTCGCGAGGACTGTCACGGACATCGGCGGTCGTAGGCGCTCGTCGCCCAAAACGGGTTCGCCGTCGCTCCCGGAGTCAGATCCGGCGCCGACCGAACCGCTTGATCAGCTTGACGTTCCACTTGTTGGCCTTCCAGGCGGCGTCGAGTGCCGGGCCGACCACGGGAATGGGCGCGAGACCGATGAGGAGGTCCACCGTCGCGAGCGTCATCATCAGCGCGAACACGTGCCCCGGCACTCGTGCGAGCGCTCCCTCGAGGACGATGTAGTAGCCGATCAGCCCGGAGAGAACGTCGCCGATGGGAAACGGCAGGAAGTTCAGCAGGGGGTCGAGACCGATCTTCCAGCCCACGATGGGGATGGTGATGGCCTCGTCGAGCAGCTTCGCCACCCGCTCCGCCCGGTCGGCCGGTCCCAGTGTACGCATCCGTACGCCCACTCGTCGCCCCATCGACTTGTAACCGGCGCTGCGTGGAGCCGGCGGGACCCGACGACTCGACCGGACGGTCGTCCCGGCCCCCTCGGGCGACACCGGGATATTTGTGACCGGCTCCACTGCAATCGGTATGCGCTATCTCGTCGCAGTCGATGGGTGGGAGCCCAGCCAACACGCCCTCGCCTTCGCGGTCGAACAGGCGACGGCGGCCGGTGCCGAGCTCGACGTGGTCCACGTGGTGGACGAGGCGGGCGCCGACCCCGAGTCCGTTGACCAGATACGCGACGCCGTCGCCGAGACGGTGGCAGACGAGGGCGGCGACCTCGACCCCGACGTCCGCGTGGTCGAGGCCGACAAGGGTCACAAGCCGGCCGCCCGCGTCGGCGCTCGCATCCTCGAGTTCGTCGCCGACCGCGACTACGACGCCGTCTTCGTCGGCAACGAACACACCGGTGCCGCCGAGCGGATAATAGTCGGCAGCGTCGCCGAGACGCTCATCGAGGACCGGTCGGTGCCGGTCGTCCTCGTTCCCTGACGGGTACGCGAGACCCGTTCGAACGCGGAACTGTCGGCCCGTCCGACCCCTCCTCTGACCCCGCGTCAGACGTTCTCAGTCTGGTTGATTAGCTGTCTCGAACGGCGTGAAACCGAGGGACGGAGTTAATACCGTCTGACCAGTCCAGTCGGTCGATGGCGAACGAACGACGACGGGCGACGACGGAGACGGAGGCGCCGTCGTTCGTGGAGATACTCGGCGACAACGTGCCCTACGTGGCAGCGCTGTACGCACTCGTCGCGGGGCTGGTGCTGGTGTTCGTGGACTACGGGGCGCTGAACGAGGGGCGACTGGCGTACCGCACGGTCGCCGCGGGCGGTGCCAGTCCCGTCCTCGAGGCGTTCGCGGCGCTGTTCGCGAGCAGTTTCGTGGCGGCGACGGTGGTCGCCGTCGTCGCCTCGGCCGACGTCCTGTCCCGCCAGCGCCGCGAGCGTCTCGGCCAGTACGAACTGCAGGAGCGCGTCGGCCTCGTGGCCGTCATGCCCGCACTCCAGTTGCTGACAGTCGTGCTCTGTCCGGTCGTGACCGGCGTCACCGTCGTCGGCGGTCTCGAGTTCCTCCTCGGACTGGTCTGACCGCGCTCTCCGTCCCGCCGCACGCACCCGCTAACCGCACCGTTTTAGCCCCGCCCGCGCAGGAGGTGACATGGACGACCGCGTTCGCCAGCACGCAGACGTACTGGTCGAGTGGAGTGCCCGCGTCGCCCCGGACGACGACGTCGTCGTGGCCGTCGCCGAGGGGGCCCACGACCTCGCCGTGGCCGTCGCCGAGAAACTGGGTGCCGTCGGCGCGACGCCGTACTTCACCTACGCGAGCGACGAGGCGACTCGCGCCTACCTCCGCGGCGCCGAGGCCGGCGACGACGCGCCGAACTTCGACGGCGGCGACCACGAACTCGCCCTGTACGAGGCGGCGGACGTGTACCTCTCGCTCGGTGGCGGCCGCAACACCGCCGCGACCGCCGACGTCCCATCGCCGGTGCGTCGGGCCTACCGCCGCGGTCGCCAGCCACACCGCGAGGCTCGCCTCTCGACGGACTGGGTTTCGACGGTCCACCCGACGCGCTCGCTCGCCCAGCAGGCCGGCATGGCCTACGAGGAGTATCGCGATTTCGTGTACGACGCCGTCCTCCGGGACTGGGAGTCACTCGCCGCCGAGATGGCCAAGATGAAACGACGCCTCGACGACGGTAGCGAGGTCAGACTCGTCACGCCCGAGACCGACCTGCGGATGTCTATCGAGGGACGGACGGCGGTCAACTCCGCCGCCTCCGTGGCCTACGACTCACTCAACCTCCCCAGCGGCGAGG
>CAZEIO010000066.1:0-9233 GCA_964512525.1 uncultured Halobacteriales archaeon | reverse complement strand
CCGAGGACGGCGACGACGGTCAGCGCGAGCAGTATCGGCGGGAAACTCATCAGCACGTCCATCGTCCGCATGATGGCGTCGTCCACGTTGCCGCCGGTGTAGCCGGCGATGGCCCCGAGAGGAACGCCACCCAGCGTCGCGATGCCGACGCTGAGGACGCCGATGTAGAGGCTGATGCGCGCCCCGAGGACGAGTCGCATGAACACGTCCCGCCCGAGGTGGTCGGTGCCCATCAGGTGGCCCGGACCGGGTGCCTCGAAGCGATTCGGGACGTCGAGTGCGTTCGCCTGCTCCACGGAGACGAACACGGACCCGAACAGGCCGGTCCCGATGAGCAGGGCGACGAGGATACTCCCGACGACTGCCTTGTGGTTCGACCGGTAGCGACTCCAGAGGTCCGCCAGTTGCCGGCGGCGAGCGTCGGTCAGGTAGCCGCCGGACCCGGTCGGCGTCTCCGTCTCCGTGCCGGCCGCCATCAGCCCTCACCTCCGCCGGTCTGCACCCGTGGGTCGAGGACGGCGTACAGCAGGTCCACGACGAGGTTGCTGAGCATGAATATCGTCGCGATGGTGAGGACCGTTCCCTGGATCAGCGTCGTGTCGCGGTTCAGTAGCGCCTGGAAGGCGAGCTGGCCGAGTCCCTGGTAGGCGAAGACCTGTTCGATGATGACGATGCCGCTGAACAGGAAGCCAATCTGCAGGCCGATGACGGTCAGCACCGGGAGGAAGGCGTTCCGGAGCGCGTGCCGGTACACGATGGCACGCTCGCTCAGTCCCTTCGACCGGGCGAGGTTGACGTACTCGGCCCGTAACTCCTCGATGAGCGACGACCGAGTCATCCGGGTGAGGTGTGCCATCAACGCGAACCCGAGCGAGGTCGCCGGCAGGGCGACGTGTTTGATCCCCTCGATCGGGTTCACGACCGGATTGACGTAGCCCGACGGCGGGAGGATGCTGAGGTACTCCGCGAACACCAGAATCAGCACCAGCCCCCAGAAGAAGTCCGGCAGGCTGATGCCGAGGAAGGCGACGACGCTCGTGCCGAAGTCCTTCCAGGTGTTGCGCGCCCGCCCGGCGACGACGCCGAGTGGCACCGCGACGGTCACGGCGATGGTCACCGAGGCCGCCGCGAGGAAGGCGCTCGCGGGCAGGCGCTCCATGATGAGGTCGGTGACGGGATCACCGAAGCGCAGCGAGTTGCCCATGTCGCCGACGAGGATGCCGCCGAGCCAGTCGAGGTAGCGAACCCACAGCGGCCGGTTCAGGCCGAGGTTCTGGCGGAGCGTCTCCAGTCGCTCCGGGCTGGCCCGGTTGCCCAAGATGAGCAGCGCCACGTCGCCGGGCAACACGTTGACGATGGCGAACGTGACCGCCGAGACCCCGAGCAGAGACACTACCAGTAGCGCGAGTCGCCGGCCCGCGTAGCGGGCGAAGTCCGCGTCGATCGCCGACCTCATTCGTCGAGGTACGCCTGTCCGAAGTTCACCTCGGTGTTGTTGGGCGCCAGCACGGTGTCGAGGTTACCCACCGACTGGTTCGCGGCCATCGCCCCGTCGCGGAACCAGAGGAACGGCGAGGGGACCTCCTCGTGGAGGACCCGCTGGGCCTCCTGGTAGAACTCGATCTCCTCCTCCCTGCTCGCCGCCGTCTCCGCCTGTTCGATCGCGCTGTCGAAGGCGTCGCTCTCGTACGCGAAGGAGTTGAACGACCCCTCCGAGTGGAACAGACCGCGGTACATCTGGGCGGGCTCCCAGCCGCCGAACCAGTTGACCATGGACATCCGGTAGTCCATGTTGGCGGCGACCTGACTCAGCCAGTCACCCCACTGCAGTTCCTGAATCTCGATCTCGAGACCGAGTTCCGAGAAGGACTGCTCCATGATGGTCGCCGCCGTGATGTGCCACGGGTAGTTCGTGGTCACCTTGAACGTCAGCGGCGCGAACTCGTTCAGGTCGTACTGGGAGTCCTCGATCAGCGTCCGGGCCTGGTCGATGTCCTGGGGCCGCGGCTCGATGTCGTTGTTCCGGTACGGACTGTTCGGGTAACTGGGCGTCGCGATGGCGGTGCCCTGGCCGAACAGTGCGCCCTCGACGAGTTCCTGCTTGTTGACCGCGAAGTCGATAGCCTGGCGCCAGTTCACGTCGTCGAACGGCGGCCGGCCGTTGTGGAAGTAGATGTGGTTGAACGCCAGCGGCCGCCACGTCTCCGTCTGGATGTTGTCGTCCTGATTGTCGACGTAGTCGGGCATGTCGTCCAGCGGAATGTCGTTGATGTAGTCGAGGTCGCCGTCGGTCAGGCCCGTCAGACGAGCGTCGGGGTCGGTGATCGTCCGCTCCTCGAGGGTGTCCACGTACGGTCCCTCGCCCCAGTAGTCGTCGAAGCCGCTGAGAGTGGCCTTGTTGCCCTGCTGGCGGGACTCGAAGACGAACGGTCCTGCGCCGACGGGGTCGGACCCCTGTTGCTCGGCGGACCCCTCCGGGATGATCGCGGTCCCGGTGAAGGTCAACTGCCGCAGCAGCGGGTTGTACCGCTCGCTCATCTGGAGGCGGACGGTCTGGTCGTCCGGCGTCTCGATGGCCTCGACGGCGGTGAACACGCCGCTGTACCGGGCCCCGACGTCCGGGTTGATGATCCGCTCGTAGCTGTACTTCACGTCGGCGCTCGTGAGGTCCGAGCCGTCGTGGAAGGTGATGCCGTCCCGCAGGGTGAAGGTGTACGTCTTGCGGTCGTCGCTGACCTCCCAGTTCTCGGCCAGCCCCGGGCTCTGGACGTCGGCGCCCGAGGCCACCTCGAGGTTCGAGTTGAGACCGACGAGCGTCTCGTGGATGTTCGCCAGAAAGCGCGAGGAGGCGGCCGTCTGGACGATGTGGACGTCGAGTTTCTGGCTCGTCTCGCTGTGGCCCCAGACGAACGTTCCGCCCTCGACCGGTTCGCCCGCGGGAGGCCCGCCACCGTCGCCGCCGTCGCCGCCGTCACCGCCGTCACCACCGCTTCCGCCACCGCCGCCGCCGGCACAGCCGGCGAGGGCGGTTCCGATCGCGGTCACTCCAGCGCCGGCGAGGAACCGGCGCCGCTCGACTCCGTCGTAGTCGTACTCGTTCGTGTCTTCTGTCATTGTCTGTTTGTGTCGTCAGTACTTCAGCCCGAAGTCAACGAGCGACTCGGGGTAGTCGCCCAGCTGGTCGGCGGCGACCGTCGGCAGTTCTGCCTCGGTCTCGACCGCGAGGTCGTAGGCGTCGCGCAGTTCGTCGATGGGTTCGTCGCTGTTGTCAACCCGAAGGTTGTGGTACAGCTTCGGCTCCGGCGCGTGAATCAGCAGGGCGGCGCTTATCTTGCCGCGCTTGTCGCCGCCGGCCGCCTGCCCGGCCTCGAGGCCGCTGATCAGGCGGTCGGCGAACTCGCCCTCGCTCTCATCGTAGCCCCGGCCGACCGCCGAGACCACGTCCGGCCCGTCGAGCATGTTGCCCGCGACGCTGTAGCCGTCACCCGCGACGTGGCCGGCCCACTCCACGCAGTCGTCGCCGGTGTGCCTGAAGTCCGTGTCGGTCCCGACGCCGTGGAGTTGCCGGTACTCTTGATGGTCGTCCGCGTCCAGGAGCGCCGAACACGCGGTCGCCACGGGCACGCCCCGGTCCGCGAGTTCGACGGCGTTCCGGCCGTGAGACACCTTGACGTAGGACTGCGTCGCAACGGCGGCGTTCTCGCTCACGAACGGACAAAGTGCACCGACGCCAACGAGGGCGGTGCTGACCGCGACACCGAAGGCACCGCTGTCGGGATCCTGTGCCGCAATCGAGAACGTGCCGGGCGCGAACCGGTCCGCTGGTACTGCCTCACTCGTCTCCGTCGGCCGGGTTACAGAGGCCTCTGGAGTGCTACCGTCGGTACGGTCAACCACCTGTGGATCGTGCCAGTGGAGATGCTTTGTTAAATGTTGGCCCACCCCACGTCGGCTTCCGACAGTCCCGACCGTCGCCGTTCATTCGGGCGATCGTGGACCGCCCGCGTTCCGCCCCGGCCGCTCAGTGGTCGGCCATCTCGTACGGGTCGGCGTCCGCCGGCACGGTGTCCTGGTACTCCCGGTCCGCCGTCGCCGCCGCGAACTCCTCGCGGGCCGCGGCGACCAACTCGGGGTCGGCCATGAGGTCGTACGCGCTGCCGGCGAGGGCCTTCGCGACGAACACCGCCGCCGACCGCCCGACGGACCCGCTGGCGGCGACGGCCTGCCACGAGTGGGCGGGCGTCCCGACCGGCCACGTCGCCGCCCGGCACCGCCCCACGGGGACGACCTGGCTCACGTTGCCGGCGTCCGTCGAGTACGTGCCGACGACGTCCTCGTCGAACGGCGCCACCGGGTCCGTCAGCAGTCCCCGCTCGCGGGCCCGTTCGCGGTGGGTCTCGGGTAGCACCTCCACCCGGCCGGAGACGTCGCCGAGAGTCTCCTTCAGGTCCTGCGCGAAGGCCTCCTCCGCCTCGCTCACCTCGAATCCGCCGAGTGCCTGCATGTTCTCGTCGATGACCTCTGCCAGCGCGTGGTTCGAGAGCACCTCGTACGTGCCGCCCTGGTACTCGATTTCGACGTCGGTCTGTGTCATCAGCGCCGCCCCGCGGGCGGCGTCCCGGATCCAGTCGGACATCTCCTCGACCGTCTCGCGGTCCGGCGCGCGGACGTAGTACCACACCGACGCCTCGGGGTCCACGACGTTCGGCGCCGCGCCGGCGTTCTCGATGGCGTAGTGGATGCGGGCCTCGTCTGGGACGTGCTCCCGGGTGAATTCGACGCCGACGTTCAGCAACTGGACGGCGTCGAGTGCACTCCGGCCGGCCTCCGGCGCCGCGCCGGCGTGGGCCGCCTCGCCCTCGAAGGCGAACTGGAGGGAGTTCATCGCCAGACAGCTTCCCACGCTCGCGCCGCTGTACCAGCCGGGGTGCCACGAGAGGACGGCGTCCACGTCGTCGAACGCCCCCGCCCGGATCATGAACGGCTTGCCGACCAGTATCTCCTCGGCGGGCGTCCCGAGGTACACGACCGTCCCCGAGACGTCGCCGCGCTCGATGGCCCGTTTCACCCCGACCGCCGCGCCGAGACTGCCGACGCCGAAGAGGTTGTGCCCGCAGCCGTGACCCGGCGCACCTTCCTCGACCGGGTCTCGTTCCGCCGCGACTCGCTGGGAGAGGTCCGGCAGTGCGTCGAACTCCCCGAGGAGTCCGACCGTCGGGTCGCCCTCGCCGTAGCGGGCGACGAACGCCGTCTCGATGCCGGCCACGCCGCTCTCGACCGCGAACCCCTCCTCGGCGAGGGCGCCCTGCAACAGTGCCGCCGACTCGTGTTCCGCGAGTCCGAGTTCCGGGTTCTCCCACAGTTCCGTCGCCATCTCGACCAGTCGCTCGCGCTCCGTCTCGACGTCGGCGAACACCTCGGCCTTGCTCATGGCCCTCCCGACAGCGAGACGGTCAATAACTCTTGGCCCGGAGGCGGCTCCCGCCCCGCGCCGGTCCACGTTGTTCCATTCCGTTCCCGTTCCGTTCCCGTTCCGCGCGGCCGCGGCGGCCGATGAGCACACCTATGTGAGCGCTGGTCCACCCACCGACAGATGCCGCCGCACGACCCGGACGTCCTCGTCGCCAGCGACACGACCGCCGACTTCTACCCGCAGGAGGTCGCCCCGAGAGACGCCGACGCGGCCGCCGACCCCGCGACCGACGCCGTCGGCCGCGCCTACCGCTGGGTCGTCGCCGGCACCGGGACCAACGTGGCCCGGGGCCTCGCGATACTCGACGACCCACCCCACCTCGCGACCGACGTCGGGTCGGACAGCCTCGGGCGGGCCGTCCGCGCGGAACTCGCCGCCCACGACCTCGACGGACGACTGGTTCGCGCGGTTGACCGCCCGACCCCGATCGCACTCTACGTACCCGCCGCGGCGGGCGGCCCGGACTGGGAGATACGCCGAGCCGAGAGCAGCTACGGCTTCGCGCTCGACCCCGACGACGCCGCCGCCGTCTTCCCCGACCTCTCACTCCTGTACCTCTCGGGGACGACCCTGCCGCCGGCGGTGAGTCTCGACGCGATACGGACCGCTCTCACCCACGCCAGCCGTCACGACGTGACCGTCGCCTTCGACCTGAACGGCCGCCGGAACCTCTGGGCGGCCCCGTCCGACTACGCCGCCCGTGTCCGGGAGGTCCTCGCCGAGACGGACGTCGTCTTCGCCGGTGACGACGACCTCGCACTCGCGGGCCAGCCGGCGACTCTCGACGGTCTCCGTGATCTCCTGCCCGCCGAGGCCGACTGCACCGCCTTCCTCACGCACGGTGAGGCGGGCGCGACCGCCGCGCGTATCGCCGACGGCGCCGTCGTCGAGCGGGCGACCCACGACGGCTTCGCCGTCGAGTCCGTCGCTGACCCCGCCGGGGCCGGCGACGCCCTCGTCAGCGCGGTGCTCGCCGCCCGCCGGCGGGGCGTCGCGGACCTGTCGGCACTCCTCCGGGCGGGCACCGCCGCCGGCGCCGCCGCCGTCACCTCCGTCGGGCCGCTGCGAGCGGCAGACCTGCAGACGTTTGCCGACCTGGAAGACGGCCACGAGTGGCCGTCGAGCGACGGCTGACCGGACGGACGCCGGCGGAATTCGCACCGGTCACCCGCACCCCACCCGACAGCCCCGACCGCCAACCTGCGGCCGAATACGGTGTCCCTATATTGGCCTGGCCCCGTGACGTCACCGTGGAACGATGGGTCACCGGATAGCGAACCCCTCGGCGCTGACCGACCTCGAGCGGTCGGTCGCCGGGTCGATATCGGCAGACGAACCGTGGGCACTCCTCGAGGAATTCTCGGACCTGCACCGGGTGTCGGGCACCGACGACGAGGTCGCGGCCGCGGAGTACGTCACCGACCGCCTGTCGGCGCTCGGCGTCTCCCACCGGCGGTACGACCCCGAACTGTACATCAGCCAGCCACACGACGCACGGCTGACGACGCCCGACCGGTCCTTCGACCCCGGGCCGGTGAAGACGGTCGCGTTCGCCGCGTCGGCGACGGTCTCCGGCCCGGTCGAGTACGTCGGCTCGCCCGGCGAGTCCACGCTGGGCAACGTCG
Source organism: uncultured Halobacteriales archaeon (assembly GCA_964512525.1). Lineage (GTDB taxonomy): Archaea > Halobacteriota > Halobacteria > Halobacteriales > SW-7-71-33 > SW-7-71-33. The sequence continues at coordinate 2,135 of CAZEIO010000066.1, read as the reverse complement.
AGGACCGCCCGGTGGGACACGTCCCCTACGAAGACGTCGGCGACCTCTCGGGTACCGTCGCGCTGACGGCCGCCGGGAGTCTCTCGATCCGGGCGACTCGCGTCCTGGCCGAGAAGGGTGCCGAGGCGGTGGTCGCGATCCACCAGCACGAGCGCGAGCCACACGACGGGATCGCGACGCCCGTCTGGGGCGGTGCACCGCCGCTCGCGGAGAAAGACCGGATACCGGACGTCCCAATCGTCAACGTGACCCGCCCGGACGGGGACCGCCTCCGCGAGTGGGCCGAGTCCGACGAGGGACTCGTGGTGGAACTGGAGACCGACCTCACCGAGGACTGGTTCGCGTGTCCGCTCGTCGAGGCCCGCATCGAGGGCGGCGCGGCCGACACCGACGACTTCGTGCTCCTGCACGGCCACTACGACTCTTGGGCCGTCGGCATCACCGACAACGCCACCGGCGACGCCGGCCTCTTGGAGTGTGCCCGCGTCTTCGAGGACCACGCCGACGACCTCGAGCGGAACCTGCGGATCTGCTGGTGGCCGGCACACTCGACGGGCCGGTACGCAGGGTCCACGTGGTACGCCGACGAGTTCGCCCACGAGCTGGCCGACCACTGCGTCGGCCACGTGAACATGGACTCGCCCGGCGCGAAGGACGCCACCGAGTACACGGACATGTCCTGCTGGACGCCGGAGGCCCACCCCCTCGTGGCCGAGACCATCGATGACGTCGCCGACGCTCCCTACGAGGAACACCATCCCCACCGGGCCGGCGACTACTCCTTCGACAACCTGGGGGTGTCGGGGCTGTTCATGCTGTCCTCGAACATTCCCGAGGCGGTCCGCGAGGAGCGCGGCTACCATCAGGTCGGCGGCTGTGGCGGAAACTCGGACGCCTGGCACCTCTCGACGGACACGCTCGAGGTGGCCGGCCGAGACGAACTGGTGCGGGACCTCCGGGTGTACGCGGTGGCGGTCTGCAGACTGCTCACCGCCGACGTCCTCCCGCTTGACCACGCCAGAAACGCCGCGCGGATTCGCGAGCGCGTCGCCGAGTACGACGCCGTCGCGGGCGAGCAGTTCGACTTCTCGCCCACGCTGGCAGTACTGGACCGCCTCCAGGACGACCTCCGGGCGTTCTACGACGCCGCCGACCGCGGCGAGATACCGCCCCGGCGGGCGAACGAGACGATCAAGCGCCTCTCGCGGGTCCTCACGCGGCTGAACCTCGTCGAGCGGGGCCAGTTCGAACAGGACCCGGCGCTCTCAAGGGCGCCCGTCCCGCGGTACTCGCCGGCGGAGCAGTTCGCCCGCCTCGACGACGAGGACGACCGGCGGTTCCTCCAGTTGCAACTCGAACGCGAGCAGAACGACGTGACGTACGAACTGAAACAGGCCCGCCGGAGTCTCCCGACCGTGGGGGACTGACCCGACGGGTCGGTCGTCCGGCAAGCGACCCGGTCCATCCGAACGGTTTTGCGGGCCCGGGCGAACGACTCACGGGAACGACGATGTACGCCACGGTGAACGGCGCCGACCTCTACTACGAGGTCCACGGCTCGGAGTCGGACCCGGCCATCCTCTCGCTCCACGGCGGCCCTGGGATCGGCGACCACCAGAAGGGGAAAGCGGCGTTCGAACCACTGACCGACGACTACCGCCTCGTCGTGTACGACCACCGGGGCTGTGGGCAGTCGAGTCTCACGAGGCCGTACTCGAACGAACAGTACGCCAGGGACGCCGACGCGCTCCGCGACCACCTCGACCTCGGCGAGGTGGTGGTCATCGGGGGCTCGTACGGCGGGTTCGTCGCACAGGAGTACGCCGTCCGGTTCCAGAAGCACCTGGCTGGGATGGTCCTCCGGGACACGGCGGCGACCCCGGAGTACGAACTGGCGGCCCGGGAGAACGCACGGGAGACGTTCCCCGAGATGAAGGCACGGGACCTCGACGTCCCCGACATCAGTTGGGAGGAGTTCGAGGCGGTCATGGACGGACACGTCGCGTCGGACGAGCAGTTCCGCCGGGTCTTCCACGGGATGCTCCCGCTGTACGCGCCCTCGCTCGACGAGTTCGACGCCGAGGCGGCCCGCGAGAGTATCGCCGAGACCACCTTCCACCACGAGACGCACAACG
>CAZEIO010000065.1:0-9474 GCA_964512525.1 uncultured Halobacteriales archaeon | reverse complement strand
CGGGGAGCCGCCTCTACAAGGGCGAGCGCCTGTCGGCGGCCGCCCACCGGGTGGCCCGCGAGGAACTCGGCATCGAGGTCGAACTCCGTGGCCGTCTCGGCATCTATGAACACCGCTGGCACGGCAGTCCGGTCGAGAGTTCCCCGAGCCGACACACGGTGAACGTCGTCTTCCGGGCGACGCCGGCCGACGAGACGTTCGACGTCACGCTGGACGACCAGCACGCGGCGTACCGGTTCGTCACCGGTCCCGAACCGGGACTGCACGAGTACGTCCGCGAGTACCTCGACGACCTCGGGCGGACGTGAGCGGGCGCAGAGAAGCGTCGCTGGACCGCGACCCGGGAGCGGCGAGCGCGACGAGCGGGGGGAGGGGGCGACCAGCGCCCGGAAGCCCGTCGTCGGTCGGTGACGGGCGCGAACAGCGCTTCGCACGCCACGTGAGCCCCGACCGACGACTGCAAAGATTGATTCAGCTCCGGTCCCTGACGGCGATAAATGAACGAGACGGCGACACACGCGGACGGCGGTGTCGATCTCGGGTCCGGTCTGATTGCGAAGTTCGGCGCGCTCTCGGCGGTGATGGTCGTCACCCCGGTCGCGGTGTACGCACTCGGCGACGGGTCGGCCGGGCCGCCGGTCGCCGTCGCGGTCGCCGGCGCGGCGGTCGAGTTCGTCGCCGTCGGACTGCTCTACCGCTACGTCGTCCGCGACCTGTACCGCATCCACGACCTGTTGCACGCGGCGCGGGTCGGCGACTACGACCGGCCGGTCGAGTCGAACCGTCGCGACGTCGTCGGAAAGATATACGACGACTTCGCGGCCTTCCGCGACGAAATCGTCGCCTACGCCGACGGCGTCGAGGCCGACAACCGCCGGATGAACGAGGTGGCGAACGAGTACGCGACGGCGATGCGGGCGTGTGCCGAGGGCGACCTCACCCGGCGACTGGACGACGAGACGGGACTGCCGCAGTTCGACACCGTCGCCTACCAGTTCAACCAGATGGTGCGCGACCTCGAGACGCTCGTCGCCGACATCGACCGGTTCAGCGACGCCATCGTCGCCGCCGAGTCCGACCTCCGGGCGGACCTCGAGCGGGGGGAGTCGGCCTCGCAGACCATCGCCGAGAGCGCCGTCGAGATAGAGACGGCGGCCGACGAACAGAGCGCAGACCTCGAACGGGCGGCCGACGACGTGGAGGCACTGCTCGACAGCGTAGAGGGAGTCGCCCGGCGGACGGAGGACCTCGCGGACACCTTCGAGCGGACGACCACCCGGGCGGCCGACGGCCGCGACGCGGCCCGGGAGGCCATCGACGAGGTCGAGACCATCGAGTCGTCCGTCGCCGCGACGGGCGACGCCATCCGTCGTCTCGACGACCTCGCGGACGAGGTGGGCGACCTCGTCGAGCGACTGGACGAGGTCGCCGGCCGCGCCAACAGCCTCTCGAACCGGGCGGACATCGAGGCCGGTCGGTCGGGAACCGGTGACGGCGACGGCGCCGCCGACCGCCTGCGTATCTTCGCGAACGAACTCGGCGAGTTCACCACCCAGAGCCGTGCCGTGGCCCGGGAGATGGAGACTCACCTCGGCGACATCGGCGCGGAGACGACGGCGGCCCTCGAGGACGTCGAGGAGACGCAGGCCCGCGTCGAGCGCGGCACGACGACGGTGGAGGCGACGCTGCGGGAGTTCGGCGAGATAGCCGGTGCCATCGAGCGAGCGAACGAGGCCGCCGACGCGGTGGATCGCGCGACGGACTCGCAGGTCGAGACCGCCCGCAGCGTCGCGGTCCGCATCGAGGACGTCGCCGACTCGAGTGACCGCACCGCCGCTCTCTCGAGCGAGGTCGTCGCCGCCTCGAAGGACGGCGTGGACGTCCTGAACGGCGTCTGGGCCGCGGTCGGTGACCTCACCGACCGGGCGCGGACGCTCTCGGACCGACTGGGGCGCTTCGAGACCGCAAGACACTCCACCGACTCCGGGAGAGGTGGTGAGACGACGTGAGCGAGACCACCACCCGGCGACCGCCGCAACTCGTCTCTCCGGACCGGCGGCCGGTCCACCCGAACACCGGGTTCAACGCCGAACGCGTCGTTCGCACCGTCCTCGAGGGACTGCGGGAACCGGACGTCCCCGGCGAGGGTGACGGCGTCCGGACCGCGTACCACCTCTGTGCGCCGGCGTACCGCGAGGAGGTCGGCGGTCTCGACGGACTCCACGACCTCCTCGAGACGCCGCTGTACCGCCCGCTCGTGGGCCACGACGGCGTCGAACGCGGCGCCCTCGAGGTGGACGACGCGGTCACCTGCGCGACGCAGGACGTCCTGGTCGTCGAGGCGGGCGAGAGCGACGACGACGAGACCCCCGAGGAGCGCACCTACGAGTTCACCGTCGAGAAGCAGTCCGGCGGCAAGTACGACGGCTGCTGGCTGGTCACCGACGTGGTCCTCGTCGCCGCGCGCCGCCAGCCGGGGTTCCAGCACACGCCGACGGTCTCGTTCGCCGGCCGGGAGATAAAGTGCACTCGCGGCACGCCGCTTCGGGACGTGCTCCTCCAGGACGCCGGGCTCAGTCCCCACAACGACGCGACGGCGTACGCCAACTGCAACGGCAACGGCGTCTGTGGCACCTGTGCCGTCCAGATACTCGACATGGCCGTCGGCGAGAACGTCGGCGAACCGACGACACAGGAGCGCCGCCGCACGAGACTCCCGCCGCTTCACGGGTCGGACGTGCCGAACCTCCGGCTCTCCTGTCAGACGAGGGTCCTCGACGACGTCGAGGTGGTCAAACACGACGGCCTGTGGGGACAGCACCTCGAGGGCCTCGACGCGGACGTGCCCGACGACGACGGCGACGACGGCACCGACGACGGCCATGAGGTGGCCGTGGACCCCGCCGAGTACGAACCGGGCGGGTAGCGGGACGACCGGGCGACGGTCGGCCGCCGACCGGGTCGGCGTCGTCTCGGTCTCCGGGGAAAGGTCGATACGGCCCCCGTCCGACGGGGAGGCATGACCGCCAGCACGGTCTGTCTGACCTTCGACTTCGACGCCGTCTCGCCGTGGCTCCACATCGACGACGGTCGCAACACGCCGACGAACCGCTCGCGAGGGCTGTACGGCGCCGAGGTGGGCGCGCCGAACGTTCTCGACTTCCTCGCCGACCGAGACCTCCCGGCGACGTGGTTCGTGCCCGGCCACACGGTCGATAGCTTCCCGGCGGTCTGCGAGCGAGTCGCCGACGCCGGTCACGAACTCGCCCACCACGGCTGGAGTCACACGCCGCCCGGCGAGTACGAGAGCCGCGCCGCCGAGCGAACGGACCTCGTCCGGGGCATCGAGAGTCACGAGTCACTCACCGGGTCGCCGCCCGACGGCTACCGCTCGCCGTCGTGGGACTACTCCGAGCACACGGTCGAACTCCTCGTCGAACTGGGCTTCGACTACTCCTCCTCGGGGATGGCCCGCGAGTTCCACCCGTACCCGGTCCGCGCCGACCACGCGCCGGCGGACGCCGCCTACGACCCCGGCGACCCCGTCGGTCTCCTCGAGGTGCCGGTGTCGTGGGCGCGAGACGACTACCCGCCGCTCGCGTTCTCCGGTCAGCGTGGCTACACGCCCGAACCGGCGGTGTTCGAGGACTGGACCGCCCAGTTCGACCACGCCCCCGCCGACGGCGTGTTCGTGCTGACGATGCACCCACAGGTCATCGGTCGCGAGGACCGCCTCGCGAAACTCGGCGACTTCGTCGCCCACGTCCGCGAGGCCGGCGCGGACGTCCGCACGACCGCGGCGGTCGCCGCCGACCACGGCCGGTCGTAGTCACGACGACCCCCTGTTCCCGCCTCAGACCACGTCGTCGGGGTCGTGTTCCGCGGCCATCCGCCGCGCCTCCGTCGCGAACCACTCGCGCTCCTCGGGGTCGTTCACGTCGCCGAGGTTGTGTGGCTCGACCGTCGTGGCCGCCGTGGTGTCGCGGTGGTCGCTGAAGGAGGTCAGCGCCCGCTCCTTCCGGTAGTAGCGGCGGCCGTCCGGCGTCGCGTAGGTGAGGATGATCAGGTTCTGCTCGTCGTCGGAGTAGGTCCGCTCGACCAGCCAGACGCGGACGCCCCCGTCACCGGCGTCGGCGTCGGCGTCGCTCTCGCCCCCGCTCGTGTCCGGTCCGCCGTTCCCGCCGGTCGCGTCGGTCACGGTTCCACGTGGGACTCGAGCGAGTTAACCCTCCACATTCGCTCGGTCGGCGGCGTCAGTGTCAGTACCAGTCCGTGTGGACGGGTCCGAGTGCGCCGGCGACCGCGGCCGCCAGCGCCCGCTCGCGGTCCGTGTGGCCCGCGCTCAGGACGCCGGCGGCACCCCGGTCGCGCTTGACGCCCTCGCTGCCGGTCACGTCGTCCATCACCGGCCCGAGTTCCTCGCCCGCCCGCACTCGCCCGGCGACGCTCTCGGGCAGGCGGAGCGAGGGACCGCCGCCGCGGCCGAGACGGTCGCCGTCAGTCGCCGCCGCCCACATGACGAGGTACAGTCCCGGGACGCCGTCGTACTCGGCGACGCCACCCTCGATGCCGACGCCGAGGTCGTACGTCCCCGCCGAAAGCGCCCGCCGAGCGCGGTTCTCGGCACCCGTCACCGTCTCCTCGATGCCAGTGGGCTGTTCGTTCACGCCGGAGGCGACGCTCACGCTCTCGACGACGTCCGCCTCGACGGCGTCGCCGGTCCGCAGCGCTCGCTCCGTCGCGGCCACCTTCACGGGGTTCGTGCTGCCGACGGCGACGCGGACGCTCCTCCCGGTCTCGTCTCCCGTCGCTGACTCGGAATCGGTCACGAGAGAGCGGTCTCCCGCCGGCACTTTCGGTCTTTCCCTCACCCGGTCGGGCGCGGGTTCGGGTCTCGCCTCACCCGTCCGTCCCGCTGTTCGCCGTCGCCGGTTCCGGTTCCGGCTCCGGCTCCGGCGCGAACCGCGAGACGACGTAGCCGACGCCGGCGACGAACGCCGCGGGGACCGCGACGACCCCGAGCAACAGCAGGAAACCTACCACCCGTCCGGCGAGGTCACCCCCTTCGACGTTCGGTCCGAGCATGACCAGCGGCACCAGAAAGAGGACGAGTGCGACGCCGTACGCCCCGCGCGAGACGGCGCCGAGCACCGAGTGCCGGCGGACGAGGTGGCCCGTCCCCCCGAGCCACGCCACCAGCCCGAGTGCGGCCCCGAACCCGACGCTGTCGGTCGTCAGGATGACGGTCACGAACGTCACGAACCCGATGAACACCCCGGCGACGGCGCCGACGACGGTCGTCAGCGTGTCGTCCACGAGTCCCTCGGGGTCGAGTAGCGGGTCGTCGTCCGCCCCACCCTCCGCCGGCGTCGTCTCCGTCTCGACGTCTCCGACCGTGCCGCCGGACCACTCCGGTCGCTCGTCGGCCGCGTCGGCACTCTCGCCGGCCGCCGTGACGTCGTCCCCCGTGGTCGTCCCGAACTCCTCGAGACCGTACTCGACGCGCTCGCCATCCTCCTCGTCGGTCGCGGTCGTGTCCGTCCCGTCTTCGTCGCCGCTCACCGTCTCACCCCCGTGCCGGTTCGGACGGACGTCATCGGCCTACACTGGTGTCGCTCGTGGCTTCAGCCTTCGGGCTCTCGCCGACCGCAACGCCGAAGCCGACTCGCCGTCTGGCGTGCGTGTGCCGACGTGTGCGCTCTGCCGCCGCTCGTTCCCGGCCGTCGCCGACCCGCGGGCCTTCCAGGAGCACCACCTCCGCCCCGAGGAGCGAGCGACCAGCCCGGTCGTGACGCTGTGTCGCCCCTGCCACGACCAGGTCCACGCCCTGTTCACGAACGCGGAACTGCGCGAGCGGTTCGACTCGGTCGCGGCCCTGCGGGACGCCGACCGCCTCGAGGGCTACCTCTCGTGGATCCGTGGGACCGACAAACTCGCCATCCAGGTGGAGACGAGCGACCGCGTCCGTCGTTCGTAGGGTGTTGCTCCCGCCGCCCTCGCCCGATTGCCGGTGCTCACCCCCCGTTTCGGGTGACGCGTCAGACGTACCCCAGTCTGGCGATCCGCAGGGGACACGATGGGGTTGCCGCGGCGGTCGCCCCGCTCGCCGGGACCGCGACACGCCCGGCCAGGGCGTAACGTGAGCCGGGCGACGCCGGTCCGGTCCGTTCGACTCAGACGCCGGGCACGACGGCTCGCAGGAGTCGTGCGAAGACCCGTACCGGCAGGAGGAGCAGTTTCAGCAGCAGCCGCACCGGTAACAGCAGGAGTCGCAGCGTCCCGGCGACGGCGCCGACGACGGCGAGTACACTCCCGATACCGACGAGTGCCGCGCCGGCCGGCAGGCCCACGCCCGTCAGCGCCGCGAGGACGCCGACGGCCACGAGCGCCAGCCCGAGCAGTACCAGGCCCATACGCCGGCGTCGGCGCTACGCCGGTATCAGTCTTGTCCCTCTCGTGAGGTCGGAATGGGGCGTGGTCGCCCGTTCAGGCCGTCGTGGAGGCCCGCGGCAGGAACGCCGTCTCCGCGAGGCAGTCCACGAGACTGGTCGTCTCGAACCCGAGGCGACGCTCGGCCGCCGCGACGTCGGCGCTGTAGCCCGTCTCGTTGAACCACGCGAACATGTCGGCGAACTCGTCGCCGGCGGCGTCGCGGACGGTCTCGACGTCGAGACTGACGGGTTCGACGGGGTGGCCGGTGTACTCCGACAGCACCGCGGCCGTCTCGGCCAGCGTGCGTCGGTCGCCCGCGAGGTCTATCGTCTCGCCGGCGAACGAGTCGGGGTCGGCGAACACCGTCGCCGCCGCCCGGCCGATGTCCCGGTAGTCCACCATCGCGAGGCGGGTGTCCTCGGCCAGTCCCAGCGCGAGATGGCCGTCGGCGACGTCCTCGGCGTTCATCGCGAGGTTCTGCATGAAGAACACGGGACGCAGGACCGTCGCGTCCAGACTCGACGCCCAGAGGGCGTCCTCGACGGCGGCCTTCGACTGGAAGTGTGGCAGGTCGGGGCCGTCGGCGTCACCGACCGACGAGAAGACGACGTGTCCGACGTCGGCCGCCTCGGCGGCCGCCACGAGGTTCAGCCCCTGTTCTCGCTCCGCCTCTGCGCCGACCTCGAAGAAGGTCGTCACGCCGAAGACGGCGTCTGCGCCCTCCATCGCGGCGAACAGCGAGTCGCGGTCGAGCATGTCGCCCTCGACGACCTCGACGCCACGCTCCGCGAGACGCCGTGCCGCGTCGCTCTCGGCGTCGCGGGTGAGACCGCGAACGGTGAGTGCGTCGAACTCGCCGGCGAACGCCTCGGACAGTAACGCGTCCACGACCGCACCGCCCTGTCTCCCGGTCGCTCCCGTCACGAGTATCGTCTGCAGGTCTGTTACCATACTCTAGAGAGACGCGAGAGCGGGATATACCTGCCGTGAGTCGTGCTACGCCGGCACATCGCGGGTACGCCACCGCGAGCGCGGACAGCGACAGGAACGGGAGTCGGCGACACACGTCGCCCGCAGCTGGTTCGAAGACTACCGCAGCGAGATGTCGATGGCCTTCGTCTGCGTGTACTCCTCGATGGTCTCGAAGGCCGTCTCGCGGCCGATACCGGACTGCTTGTACCCGCCGAACGGCAGTCCGGCGGGGAAGTCCTGGTACTGGTTGACCCAGATGGTTCCGGCCTCGAGGTCGCGGGCGGTCTGGTGGGCCTGCTCGAGGTCCTGCGTCATCACGCCGGCCGTCAGGCCGTAGTCCACGTCGTTCGCGAGGCGGATCATCTCGTCGTAGTCGCTCCACTCGAACAGTTCGAGTACGGGTCCGAATATCTCCTCCTGCACGGGGTCGGAGTCGTGGTCCAGTCCCTCGACGACCGTCGGTTCGACGAAGCAGCCGTCGGCGTAGGCGTCGTCGTCCGGGCGTCCGCCACCCGCCCGGAAGGTGGCCCCGAGGTCGCGGGCCTGGTCGAGGTAGGCCATCGTGCGGTCCACCTGGTCGGCCGACACCTTCGGCCCGAAGGCGGTGTCCGACAGGAGCGGGTCACCCGGTTCGGTTCCCTCGGCCGTCTCGACGAGGGCGTCGGTGAACTCGTCGTACACGTCCTCGTGGACGAACATCCGCGAGCCGGCCGAACAGGTCTCGCCCTTGTTGTAGAAGATGGCGAGGAAGGCGTTCCGAACGCCGCTGCGGACGTCCACGTCGTCGAAGACGACGACGGGGTTCTTCCCGCCGAGTTCCAGCGTCACGTCGGTCACGTTCTCGGCGGCGTTGCGCATCACCTCCTTGCCCACCGGCGTCGATCCGGTGAAGGCCACCTTGTCCACGTCGTCGTGTCTCGTCAGCGGTTCGCCCGCCTCCGTCCCGTAGCCGGTGACGACGTTGACGACGCCGTCGGGGAGAACGTCGCGCACCTCGTGGGCCAGTTTCAGCGCGGACAGCGGGGTCTGCTCGGCGGGCTTGTGGACGACGGCGTTGCCCGCCGCCAGCGCGGGCGCCAGTTTCCAGGTGGCGATGAGCAGCGGGAAGTTCCACGGCGTGATGGCGCCGACGACGCCGTACGGCTCGTGCAGCGTCTGCACCGAGCGAGTGTCGTCCTTCGGCAGGGCGATGCCCTCGTGTTGGCGCGTCGCCGCGGCGAAGTAACGGAAGTGGTCCACCACCGCGGACACGTCGCCGTTTGCCTCGCGGATCGGCTTGCCGTTGTCGAGGGCCTCCAGTTTCGCGAACGCCTCGAACTCCGCCTCGACGCGGTCGGCCACCTCGTGCAACAGCGACTGGCGCTCCGCCGGGTCGGGCGACCAGTCTTCGAACGCCTCGCGGGCGGCGGCGACCGCGCGGTTCACGTCCGCCGCGGTGCCTGCCGGAACCGCCGCGAGGACCTCGTTCGTCGTCGGGTCTCGCGTCTCGAACGTGTCGCCGGCCTCGCTCTCGACGAACTCGCCGCCGACGAACAGGCCCGTCTCCGGCACCACCTCGGCGGCCGCCTCGCGGTGTCGCTCCCGGATGGTCTCGCGCGTCTCGGAGGCGTCTTCGTTGTCGGTGGACATGGCCCCGACCTACCGCCGGACGGGACATAAGGGTTCGCGATTGGGTGATCAGCCCCGCCGGCGAACCAACCCGTCAAGTGCCCCCCGCTCTAGCCACGTACATGAGCGAGTCATCCGGGCCACTGTCGCCCGACCGCCCCGACGCCGAGCGCCCGTTCCGCGTGGACGCCCCGTTCGAACCGGCGGGCGACCAGCCGACGGCCATCGAGCGACTGGTCGAGGGCTTCGAGTCCGGCATGGACGCCCAGACGCTGCTGGGCGTGACCGGCTCCGGCAAGACCAACACCGTTTCGTGGGCCATCGAGGAACTGCAGAAGCCCACGCTGGTCATCGCCCACAACAAGACGCTCGCGGCGCAACTGTACGAGGAGTTTCGCTCGCTGTTTCCCGACAACGCCGTCGAGTACTTCGTCTCCTACTACGACTACTACCAGCCGGAGG
>CAZEIO010000064.1:0-9594 GCA_964512525.1 uncultured Halobacteriales archaeon | reverse complement strand
CTGGCGGTGATCTGGGGCAGTGCCTTCACCGCGATCAAGGCGGGACTCGCCTTCTTTCCGCCGGTGCTGTTCGCCGCGCTCCGGTACGACGTCGCGGGCGTGCTGATGCTCGCGTACGCCGCCTACGTGACCGACCGTCCCCGGCCGCGCTCCCGCGGTGAGTGGCTGCTGGTCGGCATCGGCGCGACGCTGCTCATCGCGGCCTACCACGCCTTCCTGTTCGTCGGCCAGCAGGGTGCCACCAGCGCGGCCGCCGCGGTGGTGGTCAGCCTCGCGCCCGTCCTCACCGCCGGCTTCGCGCGAGCCTTCCTGCCCGACGAGCGGCTGACTACGGTCGGTCTCGTGGGACTGTTCGTCGGGTTCGTCGGCGTCGGCGTCCTCTCGAACCCCGACCCCGCGAACCTGCTCGACTCCCGGACCGTCTCGCTCTCGCTGGTCTTCCTCGCGGCGGCGTCGTTCGCGCTGGGGAGCGTCCTCACCCGACGGGTCGCGGCCGAACTGCCCATCGAGACGCTCGAGGCGTGGTCCATGCTGTTCGGTGCGCTGTTGATGCACGCCGTCAGCGTCGGTCTCGGCGAGACGTTCGCGGCGGTGCGGTGGACCGGTGGCGCGGTCGCGTCGCTGCTGTACCTGTCGGTCGTGGCGAGTGCCCTCGGTTTTCTGGTGTACTTCGACCTCCTCGACCGCCTCGGTCCTATCGAAATAAACCTGGTCTCCTACGCGGCGCCGGTGGTCGCGGCGGTGACGGGACTGCTCGTCCTCGGCGAGACGCCGACGCCGTACACGCTGGTCGGGTTCGTCCTCGTGCTCGCGGGATTCGCGCTCGTCAAGCGGCGTGCGCTGCGGACGGAACTCCGCCGACTCCGGCGGCCGGCGGGCGAGCGCGGGCGCTGACGGCCGGCGACCGGGCTCAGTCGGGCGCGTCGAAGGTCCCGGCGGAGAGGTAGCGCTCGCCGCTGTCCCAGAAGACGGTGACCACCAGCGGACAGTCGTCGTAGCCGCCGTCGGTCTCGACGGCGTCGCGGTCGGCGCACTCGCACTCGACGTCGGGAGAGACGGCGGCGGCCGTCGCCGCGTTCCGGTCCGTCTCGACCGTCGGCGCGGGGGGACACTCCAGTTCTGGCTTGGCCAGTTCCGCCGCCACCCGCCGGGCGGCGAGCGCGGAGGCACCGGACGACTGCCCGACGAGGATGCCCTCCTCGCGGGCGAGGCGGCGACACTCGGTCTCGGCGTCGTCGAGCGAGACGGTCTCGACGCGGTCGATCAGGTCGAGGTCGGTGTTCTCGCTGACGAAGCCCGGTCCCATCCCCTGGAAGTCGTCGGCACCGGCCTCGCCCGTCGAGAGGACGGGGTTCTCGGCGGGTTCGACGGCGACGACGGACATCTCTGGAAACGTCTCGCGGAGGCGGCGTGCGGTGCCGGAGATGGTGCCGCCCGTGCCGACGCCGGCGACGAGGGCGTCCACCTCTCGGTCGCCGACCTGTTCGAGTATCTCTGCTCCCGTCCCGCGGTAGTGCGAGTCCGGGTTCGCGGGGTTCTCGAACTGGCGCAACTGGAGGGCACCCGTCTCGGCCGCTATCTCGTTCGCCCGCTCGCGGGCGCTCGTCATCTCGCCCTCCACCAGGTGGATGTCGGCGCCGTAGGCCCGCATCAGTCGCCGCCGCTCCGGCGACTTCGACTCGGGCATCACGACCGTGAGGTCGTAGCCCAGCGCGGCACACACCATCGCGAGACCGATGCCGGTGTTGCCGCTCGTCGGCTCGACGACGCGGTCGCCGGGTTCGAGTTCGCCCGCGGCCTCCGCCGCCCGCACCATCGCCAGCGCGGGCCGGTCCTTCGCCGACCCACCCGGGTTGTGTGACTCGAGCTTGGCCGCGACGGTCACCCCCTCGGGCGACCCGACGCGGACGAGCGGTGACCCGAGGGTCTCGAGGACGCTCCCCTTCACTGTCCGAACTGAGGTCCCCGGCACCTAAACACGTGGCGAATCCGACGGTCTCTCGCCGTCGCCGATATATAGATAACCGAGCGAGATATATATAAATTAGCGCAGTTTATACCCGTGCGACGCCTCGGCCCGTCCGATGAGCGAACGCGAGGCCGCTCCGACGACGCCACCGTCGCCCCCCGAGGTCCAGACCCCGCCCGCCGACGCCGGACCGGTGATCGCCCGTCTCGCCCGCCCCCGGACGGAGACGCCCACCGCGGTCGCGGTCGTCGCCGACCCGCACCTCTCGACCCGGAAGGCCGGTTCTTGGAAACTGTTCCACCGCACGGAGTCACGCCTCGCGGCGGCGATCGAGGACAGCGAGGCTCGTGACGTGGACGCGTTCGTCGTCGCCGGCGACCTGACGGAGAACGGCCACCGGGCGGACCTCGACCGCGTCCACGACCTCCTCGACCGCGTCTCGGCGCCGGCACTCGCCGTCCCCGGCAACCACGACGTGCCGATGGACGACGACCCCCACGAGACGCCCCCCGTCGGCGCCTTCGAGCGGCGCTTCACGCCCGGTGGTCTCCCGTTCCGGACGTCGGTCGGCGGTGTCACGGTCGTCGGCCTGAACACCGCCAGCGCTCCCGACGGCTCGCTCCGGAACACCCACGCGGGCGCCGCCTCACCCGGGACGCTGTCGTGGCTCGCGGACGCCCTCTCGACGGACGACCCGGTGATCGTGGTCGGTCACCACAACCTCTCGTCGGCCGACGACCTCGGCCTGCCCGTGGGCGACTGGCGCTCGTCGTTCCCACTTCGGGACGCCGGCGCCCTCCGCGAGACGCTCGCCGACGCCGACGCTCCGCTGTACCTCTCGGCTCACCTCCACGTCCCCGCGGTCGCCACGCCCGCCGTCGGCGTCCGCGAACTCGTTGTCCCGCCGCTGTGCTCGTTCCCACAGGGCTACGCCCTCGTCCGCGTGGGCCCGACCGGCACGACCGTCCGCTACGTCCCCGTCGCCGACCCGCCGGCGGCGGCCGAGGCCTACCTCGCCGGCCTCCGTGACACCGTCAAGAGCGAGGCGCTGGCCGGCTTCGCGGCGACGCAGTTCGGGCGACTCCCGCTGGCAGACGAGTGATCCGCCGGCACCCGGCGATCCCGCTGACCGCTCCGCGTTCCCGGCGGTCAGTCCACGGTCGTCGGGCGCAGGTCGTCAACCCACGAGAGGGCGCTCTCGACGTCGTCCTGTGGCGGCGAGCAGGTGAAGTCCCGGCAGACGTACAGCGTCGGTCCGTCGCGGGCGTCGCGGTCGGCCCATATCGGCCCCGCGGCGTCGAGACCCAGCGTCTCCAGCCACGCGTCGAGACCCTCCGGCGTCGGCGGTCGTGGGGCGAACAGGAGGTTCGGGACGTACCGCTCGGCGAACCCCTCGTGCCACGCCGCCGGCACGGGGTCCGCGGCCGCCGTCACCTCGGTGTGGCCGGTCAGCGACCGGTCGGCCGAGAGCGCGAGACTGACGTGCTCCGTCGGCCGCGAAGTCAGGCGGGCGGCGTGGGCGTCGAGGACCGACTCGACGACCGTCGCGAACCTGTCGTCGGGCCGGAAGTGGTCGAGTGCGCCGAGGAGGTCGAGCGCGACCGCGAGACTCGACGGCGTTGACTGGTCGCGCAGTTCCTGTGGCCGGGTGACGAGTCCCTCGCCGCTCGCGGGCGTGAAGTACAGCGTCTCCCGGTCGGCGTCGTGGAACTCCGCGACGACCGTCTCGGCGAGCGACAGCGCGAGGTCCAGATACGTCACCTCGTCAGTGACACCGTACAGCGTCAGCGCCGCGCGACCGACGAAGGCGTAGTCGTCGAGGTAGCCCTCGCCCTTCACGTCCGGGCCGTCCTCGTCTTCCGCGTACCGCCGGCGCAGTCGTCCGGTCTCGGCGTCGTACAGGTGGTCGCGCACGAACGCGAGTGCCTTCGTCGCCCGCGCGGTGTACTCGTCGTCGCCGAGGACGCGGCCTCCCTCGGCGAGGGCGTTCGCCATCAGGCCGTTCCACCCGGCGATGACCTTCTCGTCGCGGGCGGGCCGTGGGCGGTCGGCACGCGCCCCGACGGCCGCCTCCCGGGCGGCGACGAGACGCTCCCGTACCTCGTCTGGTGACAGGTCGTGGTTCTCGGCCAGCGACTCGACGCTCTCGGTGAGGGTGAGCACCGTCTGCCCCTCGAAGTTGCCGGTCTCCGTGACGCCGAAGCGGTCGGCGAAGAGGGCCGCGTCCTCGTCGAGTGCTTCTCGCACCGACGAGGGCGTCCAGACGTAGAACGCACCCTCCTCGGGGTCGCCGCCGCCGGGGGGCCGACTCCGGGCGTCGAGCGTGGCGTAAAAGCCGCCGTCAGGGTGTGTCAACTCGCGGGCGACGAAGGCGAACGTCTCCCGGGCCACGTCGGCGTAGCGGTCTTCGCCAGTAACCTGGTGGGCGGCGAGGTAGGCGCGGGCGAGTTCGGCGTTGTCGTACAGCATCTTCTCGAAGTGTGGCACCGTCCACGTGCGGTCGGTGGCGTAGCGGTGGAAGCCGCCGCCGAGGTGGTCGTACGTCCCGCCCGCGTGCATGGCGTCGAGTGTCTCGAGTGCGACGTCGCGGTACGCCTCGCGACCGGTGCGCTCGTGGGCGACGAACAGCGCCTGCACCCGCCACGGACTCGGGAACTTCGGCCCGGTGCGGGTGAAGCCGCCGTGGTCGCGGTCGGCGGTACGGAGGAGGGCGTCGGCCACGTCGAACAGGGGCGAGTCTCCGGGATCGGTCGCCGTCGTCGCCTCCCCGGAGCGGTCGTCCTGGCCGACGCTGACCTCCTCCAGTTCGCCGCGGGCGGCGCTGGTCCACTCGCTCGCTCGCTCCTCCATCTGTCGGCGGTCCTCGGGGTCGGCCCACGACTCGGCGAGCCCTTCGAGGAGGTCCGAAAACCCCGGCCGGTTGCCCCGGGCCTCCGGCGGAAAGTACGTCCCGACGTAGAAGGGATCACCCTCGGGCGTCAGCCACGCCGACAGTGGCCAGCCGCCGCTGCCCGTGATCATCTGACAGACGGTCTGGTACACGCTGTCGAGGTCGGGTCGCTCCTCGCGGTCCACCTTGATCGGGACGAAGTGTTCGTTCAGCAACGCCGCCGTCTCGGGGTCCTCGAAGGACTGCTCCTCCATGACGTGACACCAGTGACAGGCCGAGTAGCCCACAGAGAGGAAGATGGGCCGGTCGCGCTCGCGGGCCGCGGCGAGTGCGGTCTCGTCCCACGGCTGCCAGTTTACGGGGTTGTCGGCGTGCTGTCTCAGGTACGGACTGGCCTCGTCCCCGAGGCGGTTTCGCGACAGGGGGTCGCCGGCGTCGCTGCTCATGTTCGTCCCGTGGCGGTCGCGACGGAAATGCCAACCGACCCGGACGGCCCTCCGCCACGCGACTCGCCGCACCGGGGACAGCCCGTCCGTCGCGACGGTGTCCGTCGGGGCGGCGGTCCCCCACACTCATCACCTCGCCCCCCGAACGGCGCGAGGATGCACGAGCGCGACTACATGGAGGGCACCCGCGGCACGATGGCCGTGGACTGGGAGCAGCGCATCGACACGCAGCGACTCCGCCGCGAGCGCAAAGAGCGGGCCCTCGAGCGCCTGCGTGACTCGGAACTGGGGTCGATGCTGCTGGTGAACGACCCGAACGTCCGCTACGTCACCGGCCTGGCGATGACGGGCGGCTCGGGTGCGGACCACTACACCCTCCTGACCGAGGCCGGCGACGTCGTCCACTGGGACACCGCCGACCACGCCGCCAACCAGCGGCACAACTGCCCGTGGCTCTCCGATATCCGCCACGCCTGTCCGGGCCTCGGCAACGTCCCGCGGGCGTCCGCGTCGGCCTCGGCGCGGGACTTCCTCGTCGGAACGATGGCCGACACCGTCCGGGAGGCACAGACCGAGTACGGCGTCGCCTCGGAGCCGACGGGCGTGGACGTCGGGTCGCGGCGACTGCACGACGCCCTCGAAGACCGCGGTGCGGACGTCCGGCCGGGCGTCGCCGGCGCGGTCATGGAGGACGCCCGCAAGACGAAGACCGAAGACGAGATCGAGTGTCTGCGACAGGTCGCGGCGGTCTGCGAGGCCGGCTTCCAGGCCATCGTCGAGGGGGCGCGACCGGGCCGTCGCGAGTCGGAAGTGTGGGGCGACGCCGTGCGAGAGGCCTGGCGCCACGGCGCGATGGTGCAGGGCGGCTACCTCACCAGCGGCCCGAACACGTGGCCGAAACACCAGGCCAACACCACCGACCGGCTGATCCGGCCCGGCGACCTCGTGTACGCCGACTTCTACAACGTCGGCTACCTCGGCTACCGCTCCTGCTACTACCGGACGTTCTCGATGGGCGAGCCGACCGACGCCCAGCGCGACGCCTACCGCAAGGCCGTCTCGGACCTCTACGACGTCCTCGAGCGCATCGAACCGGGCGCGACGACCGACGAGGTGGTCGAAGGCTTCCCGGACCGCGAGGGCGAGCAGATGGACTACTACGGCGCCGAGGAGTACTGGGAGATGACCACGAACCACTGGGCGCACGGGCTCGGCCTGCAACTGTACGAGCCGCCGCTGGTCTGGCGCGGCGTCTCGCCCGACCACCCCATCGAACTCGAGGCGGGGATGACGATGGCCGTCGAGACGCAGCGGCCGGCCGACCGACAGGGCGTCCGCGTCGAGGAGATGGTCGTGGTGCGCGAGGACGGCGTCGAGGTACTCAGCCAGTGGCCGGTGGAGGAGATGACGCGCATCGACCACTGACGGCACTACGAAGTGACGTCGCGTGACGACTGCCGGTCAGGCGATGTCCCGCGAGGTGTCGATGGCGACGCGCTCCGCAAGGTCCAGCTTGATAGTCTCGCTGAGGGCGGCGCCGCCGCGGAACTTCGGGATGCTGAGGCGGTTCTCGAGGTCCGTACCGCGAACCTGCGTCGTGAGGTTGAACACCACGTCGGCCATGTGCTCGGTGGTGTCGCGGTTCTCGGGGACGTGGTGGCCGTCGAGGCAGTGCAGGAAGGCGACGCTACCCGTGTTGACCATGTGGTTTCGCACCTCGTTGAGGAAGGTTCGGTAGCGGTTGCGCTCGGTGCGCTCGAGGGGGTCCACGGTGTCCACGATGAGGTTCGCCTCCTCCGGCAGCGCGCGGATGAGTTTGCTCGCCCTGTCGAGCGGTTCGCTCCCGGTGACGTCTCTGATCGTCGGGTCACCCACCGGCGCCTGCGTGGCCTCGATGGCGTCCTTCGCGGCCTGTTCGTCGCGCTCCGTGGTGAGGTAGAGCGACCCGCGGGCGGCGGTCAGCTGGTAGAGCAGCAGTTCGGCCTGACTCGACGGCGACGCCCGGAGCGCGACCACGCTCCCCGCCGGCAGTCCCCCGTCTAGCTGCCGGTCGAGTATCTCGATCCCCGTCTCGAGCCGCCCTGCTGGCATTGGACCGACTTCTGCGTGCACGTATAAAAAGAATTGTGTCGAGAGGGGACGGCGACGACGCGAGGCCGTCGCTCACCGACGTCGGCGTGCGTTTCGTGCCGGTGACCGCGGCCGGTTTCGCGTCGATCGCTGCCGTGACGCGGCGCCGTCGCCGCGGCCGACTCGCCCGACGGCGGTGACCTGTGCGAGTAGTCGCCGCCGCGCCCGGACGACGGCGGCGTCCCGGAGTGGGTCCGAGACTCGCGGCACGGCGACTGCGGGCGCGTCGAACAGTCGTCCGACGCCGTCGGGCACCGACGCCGCACGGGAACAGACTGCGCCCACGACGGGAGTCCCGACGGCCCGGGCCATCGCGGCGGTCTTCGCGGCGTCGCGGAGTCCCGCTCGCGTCGTCCGCGTGACGACGACGCACTCGTCGGCGAGTCGGAGCGGGTCGGTCGCGTCGGGACCGGCACCGGCCGGACAGTCAACGACCACCGGCCGGTCGAGACAGGCGAGACGCCGGAGTGCCCGCCGGAGCGACCCGCGGTCCACGCCGGGGGCCGCCGGGAGGACCGCCGTCCCGCTCTCCGGCACGGGCCGGGCGACGGCGGCGACCGACCGCTCCGCCGCGTCGGGCGAGTCGTCGGGAGCGTCGCCGACGAGGGCGGCGACCGTCGGCCGGTTCGCGACGCCGGCGAGGACGTGGAGGTCGGGCGCGTCACGGTCCGCGTCGGCCACGAGACAGCGGCCGTACCGCTCTCCGAGGTCGAGTGCGAGTCCGAGCGCGGTCGTCGTCTTCCCGACGCCGCCCTTACCGCCGGCGACTGCGAGCACGCGCCGTCCTGCCGCGGCATCGGTCTTGAACCCGTGGACCGCCGGTGTCGGGGCCGACGCCGCGGCGGGCGGCAGACGGGTGGATTGAATAGTCGTCCCGCCCCGCGTACGTTCGATGCGTCACGACCAGGTGATCACCACAGACGACCTCGCGCGGGCGGACGTCGAGCGCCTCCTGGACCGCGCGGCCGCCATCGACGACGACCCGGCGGCGGCCGCCGACCGCCTCGCGGATGCGGTCGTCGCCCTCTGTTTCTTCGAGCCGAGCACGCGGACGCGGATGAGCTTCGAGACCGCGACCCACCGCCTCGGTGGCGACGTCGTGGACATGGGGACGCCGGAGGAGTCAAGCGTCGCGAAGGGGGAGTCGCTCGCCGACACCGTCCGGGTCGTCGAGGGGTACGCCGACGCCATCGTGCTCCGGCACCCGAGCCAGGGCTCCGCGAAGATGGCCGCCGAGTTCGTCGACGTCCCGCTGATCAACGCCGGCGACGGCGCGGGCCACCACCCGACGCAGACCCTCCTCGATCTCTACACGATGCGGGAGACGGTCGGGCTGGAAGACGTCACCGTCGGCATCATGGGCGACCTGAAGTACGGCCGGACGGTCCACTCGCTGGCGACGGCGCTGACGGCGTTCGACGCCGACCAGCACTTCGTCAGCCCCGAGAGCCTGCAGTTGCCCGCCGGCGTCCGGTACGACCTCCACGAGGCGGGCGCGACGGTCCGCGAGCACACCGACCTCGAGGCGGTGTTGCCGTCGCTCGACGTCCTCTACGTCACGCGCATCCAGCGCGAACGGTTCCCCGACGAGTCGGCCTACCGCGAGGTGGCCGGCCAGTACCGCATCGACGCCGACACGCTGGCGACCGCCCGCGACGACCTCGTGATCATGCACCCGCTCCCCCGCGTGGACGAGATAGCCCCCGCGGTGGACGACACCGACCACGCCGTCTACTTCCGGCAGGCACACAACGGCGTGCCAGTCCGCATGGCACTGCTCGACCTGTTGCTGAACGACGACGGGGGTGAGGCGGCGTGACCGACGACGCCGGCGACGCAGGCGAGGCCGAAGGCGAGGGGATGCGCGTCGCGAAGATACTGGACGGGACCGTCATCGACCACGTGCGCGCGGGCCAGGCGCTGAACGTCCTCCGGGTCCTCGGCATCGACGGGTCGGGCGGCGAGACGGTGTCGGTCGGGATGCACGTCCCCAGCGACCGTCTCGGCCGCAAGGACGTGGTGAAGGTCGAGGGCCGCGAGTTGAGTCAGGCCGAGGTGGACGTCATCTCGCTCATCGCCCCCGAGGCGACGGTCAACCTCATCCGGGACTACGGCGTCGTCCGCAAGCGTCGCGTCTCCCGGCCGGACCGCGTCGTCGG